>JACQXV010000312.1 GCA_016208715.1 Candidatus Woesearchaeota archaeon
AACAATCCTATGATATGTTATCTTGTACGTATGGAGGATGATATGGATGATATGGGTTATGATCCTGCAAGCGGCGAAATAGCTCCATACGTTTTCAACAATAATAATATTATTACGCGTAATTCGTGGATCGAATCGTTCAAAGCAGGTTCGCCGGTAACGATAGGCGGGACAACAGTATGGCTAAGCAATACCCTTGCGTCGCATGTTGTTTCGCTGGTTTTCGGACTGGTCAGGCAACCTGCGGGAAGTTCTTTCAACGACTGGGGAAATATAACGCTTGTAATGGAGCCAGCGCTGTACGAAAGTTGGCTTGCTAACGGCGCTCTGGGCAGTGGAATAATACCGCTCGACCGCGAGCATGCTGTGCAGCTTACAGGTGTCAATGCAAGGTTAGACGGCATTACGCTTAACCAGGGCGATGATTTACCCGTATTCGTTCAATTTGAAATGAACAGACTGGCAAATCCGCTTGAAGAGTACTTGTATGAATATACGCTGTATCAGATCAGTGAAGGAGAAGAAATGGCAGATATGGGCTTTAATTTTATAGTGACGGTAACACCGCCGGACAACCTCCTTGCCGTTATCACCGACTCCTCCTACGCCACCTGCGCCGGTGCATGCGACGCCTCGGCTACCGTTACCGCCTTTGGCGGTACCCCTCCTTACACCTACCAATGGGGCTTGGAAACCGAGTCACAGACCACCGCTACCGCAACCGGTCTGTGCGAAGGAAGATATTCGGTAACAGTTACCGATTCTGAAGGTTCTACAGCCGTAGCAAGCGTTAATATCATTGCCGACCCTGCACTTTTCAATTATACCGGCGAAACCATGCTTACTGTAAACACCGTCTGGAACGGCGAAAACTTCAGGATAAGCGACAAAATAACTGTTCCTGCCGATATTACTCTTACTATTGTAAATTCCACTATTGAATTCGGCTCTTTTGGCAGTATTTGGGTCGAAAAAGGTGGAAAGCTGGTTGTTGACCAGTCAATGCTTACGGGTCTTTCGGGCTGCACGAATATGTGGGGCGAAATAACCGTCGTAGGAGCAGATGGAACACCTCAGCCCGATACCGATCCATTGCTAACGGGGTATCCACACGGTTTTGTGTGGGTCAAAAATAACTCGGTAATTGAAGACGCCCGTACTGCTTTGTTTGTGGGCGACCCGTTTTACAGGGATACACGTATTGGTTCCGGAGGAATTGTATGGGTCGAAAGCGGAAGTAAAATCATCAATAGTTACAGGGGCGTACAGTTCAAAAATTATAAGTATGCAAACCGCACACATTTCGATAATTGTGAATTTATCTGTAACCGTTATCTCAAACATCGCGTGTATGCTACCGAAGGCACAAAGGATTTTGTCTTTAGTTGGGGCGCAAGCAATCTGATCTTTAATAAAGTAAAATTCATTAACACCGGTACATTTGCGGAAGACAAACGGGGAACCGGGTTCAATTCTGTAACCCCGCTTAATAAAGGCGTGTTCAGGCAAAAACATCATCGCTAATAACACCTTTAATAGCGTAAGGGAAGGCGTTTACATACAGGGCGGTTACCAGGACGATATAAGCGGTAATACTTTTACACAGCTCACCGCCTCCGATAAATACGATGCTTATGGTGTGTATTTGGTAAGTACCGGCGCTTTCCATATTGAAAAGAATAGTTTCGACGGTGTAACAAGTCCACAGCCATTACGTTACGGCGCTACTTATGGTATAGTGGTTGAAAATTCAGGCAAACTTGGGGGTATTGTGTTTGATAATGATTTCATGAACACCGATTTCGGTATTCAGACACAGGAA
>JACQXV010000306.1 GCA_016208715.1 Candidatus Woesearchaeota archaeon
ACCCACAACAAAATTCATCCTCAAAGTGAGGTTCTATGAATCTACGCCTGGCACGCCGCCTTGAAAATTTGTTTCTCTTATGCAACTGCCTTTTGGCTATTGCCGTCCCATCTCTGGCGCTCAAGTTGGCGGTACATGGGCTGATGGAAAAACCAGCGTTACTCTCCAAGGAGAGCCTGGGGCTAGTCCGACCACCTTGCAGGATACAAGAAACCAAAGAGATAAGTTTTCCGATGTTGGCTCCCTGTTACGAAACTAAATTCTTGGAAGACAGGCCGGTAGAAACAGAAAAACCGCCTCCAGAAACGCCTAGACCCGTCCTCACTCTGGTCGAGTTGCCTTTTGAATGGGTGGGCGTGGCTGTGCATCCTGTGGCTAAAAACAATGCGGCGATCCTGCTTGATAAACGTAGCCAAAAACAAATTCTGGTGCAGGGCGGTAAGTTTATCCGTGGCAGCAAATATAAAATCATCTACATCACCGAGGATGAAGTCAAAGTCCAGTTGGGTGAGGCATTTTCCACTCTGACAAAACCTAAACCCTGGCAGTTTATCCATAAGCCTGAGGAAGACCCCATGGCCGCGTCTTTTGATACCCAGATTACTGTAGATGATAACAATGTCATTGTCGCAGTAGAAAATGAGGCACTTCTTGGCAATGGGCTGAGAGAGCAGGATCAGGTGATAGCCGTAGAAGGAAAAGCGGTCGCCAATCTCACTGAGTTTAAAGCCACTCTAAGCACGGTGAGTAAAGATTTTCTGGCGCTACTCATTCGCAGACAGGAGGAACGTATTACGTTTTTGCTGCCAACCCAGGTTATCCGCCAGATATTACAAGTGCCGCCTTCCAGGTAGAGGTTTTATGAAATATGTGTTGACTCTATTGATAGTTTGCCTTGGCTGTCAGATAACTCCGCAGACCGTGAGCCAGGTCTTATCTGCTGACATGGTGGTACTGGCTGATGGTACCAAAGTGCGGTACGCTGGCAGCGAAAGCCCACTGGATGGCCCTTGGTTTGCATTCAGCCGCGATGCCAATGCCTACCTGGTACAAGACAAAACCGTTGTTTGTATCGTAGAGCCAAACCTAGCGCAAGATGAAGTGGTAGTAGCATACCTCTACACGCCCATCCTGGTAGACCAGGAAACAAAATATCTTTTTGTCAATGCAGAGCTTATAAAATTTGGCTTTGCCAAAGCACTACCTCCCCCAAAAAACTTAAAACACCCCGAACTCTGGCAGAACTTATGGGATTTACAAGAGGAGCAAGCAAAGCCCAGGCAAAGAGGAATTTGGTCAGGAAAACCACCCTATGCTAAAAACAGAACCAATCCCGCAGATAAAGCGCAGTAAGAGAAAGTATTGATGGTGGGATATTGGTATTACTTTGGAAATAGTAGGTTATTTCACTCTGCTCACGGTAATTTTTATCCTGGGGCGGAAAATAGACATCCTCAAAGTAGAGATTGCCAATCATATACCCAGAACGACACAAACATTTATCGAGACGCCTGCGGTTTCCACTCAGACACAGATAGCGCAAATTCCTTCGGAGAAGGAAGCAGAGCTAAAAAGCAAGTCGCTGGCGCTCTCCAAACAGAGTAAAGCACAGCCTAACTTGGCCGCCCTCTACTAC
>JACQXV010000307.1 GCA_016208715.1 Candidatus Woesearchaeota archaeon
AAAAGTCCTTCTTCAGGTGATTCTTCAAGTTCCTGCCGGGCGCGTTTCGGTTCTTCATTCTGCATTTCCAGTTCGGTTTGATGCACCTGTAGTTCATGCACCCAGGCAAGGGCATCCGTACCTGTCGCATCCTTGCCTTTTTTCTTGTTCAGCACTTCCTCTGCACTGCGGCCTAACTCATCAAACCAGTCCGGTTTTGGTTTATCTTCTTTCATGTCTTCATCCTTGATTTGCGTGTAAGTCATGATTTACAAAAAATTGATAATTATTTTTACCCGATTCCTTTGCATGGTACATGGCAATATCAGCTTTCTTCAACACGATTTCTATATCTTCGCCATCATTGGGAAAAAGCGCAATCCCGATACTGGTAGTGATAATGAGTTTGCTGCTCTCAATCGTCAACGGCTGCCGAACTACTTCAATAATTTTCTTAGCAATCATAGCCGCATCTTCTGCCTGGCTAATCATTGGCAATACTACGGCAAATTCATCGCCTCCCAAGCGTGAAACCGTATCAGCCTCGCGCATACAACTTCTTAATCTCCCGGATATGTCTTGCAGTACTCGGTCTCCTACAAAGTGACCCAGGGTGTCATTAATGACCTTGAACCCGTCAAGATCGAGAAACATCACGGCAAGCATCGTTCTGTTCCGTCGGGCGTGAGCCATCTCCAGAGCGAGACGATCTTGCAATTGCCGCCGGTTTGGCAGCGAGGTAAGGGTATCGTTATATGCCATTTGTTGTATTGTTTCCTCCTTTTGTTTGCGTTTAATAACCCAGCCCAGATGCGATGACATAGAGGAAATCAGGTTAACAAGGTGTTCCTCCTTTTCAATCGGCGCGAACATATATGATACGATAACGGCAACTACTTCTTCGCCGGCAAAGAGTGGAAAAGCGACTGCGGCCTTTAGCCCAACATCTCTGGCAATCGTTGCACACAGATAGTTTGGATCGAGCGTAACGTCTTTTATCCACACCGGCTGTTTCGTAGCCCAGACGCGACCGGGAAGCCCGATGCCCGGTGGAAACGTAAATTCTTTGCTTCTCATCATAAATTCTTCCAGGGGTTCGAGATTGCTATACCATGCCCGGCTATATTCTAGCTGTTTGCCATCGGAAGAAGGAATCCAGACCTCGCCATACACCCAGCCAGCAACTTCACACACCCTGCGCAATATAATGTCAAGCATAGACTGAAGATTTTCTGCCGTAGAGATTGCCATTGATATTGTTTGCAGGAGATGGATTTTTTTCTCCTCCTGTTTATGTGCGGTGATGTCTGTAATCGCTGTTCGGCATTGTTTCTCTTTCCCCTTCCGATTTTCTATTGCGATACCCTCGAGCCGCACATAGATAGAAGACGCATCATGTTTCACGAGTTCTATTTCGCACGTTTGTTTCGTGTTCATTTCGAGCGCCTTATTGCAAAACGCATTAAAAACAGGAATACTGTCGGGTTTAACAAATAACTGGAAACGTTTATCAATCAAATTGCATCTTTCTATATCAAGGAGCGCCGCGCCGGCCAGGTTTACCTCAAGGATTGTTCCATGCCTGTCAAAGGTAAAATATCCTACGGGGGCAAAGTCATACAGGTCAGTGTACTTGCACAAAGCATCTTCTGCTTCTGCGTGGGCGCGTTTCAGTTCTTCATTCTGCATTTCCAGTTCGATGTGATGCACCTGCAGTTCGTAAGCCAAGGTACGGAAGTCCTGTTCAGTCATTTTTTGAACGTCCTTGATTTTTTCCATGGCCAATCGTTTCTCTGCACGGCGGCGTAGATATCCTGGCGAACTGGAATCGGGTTTATCTTTTTTCATGGCTTCACTACCGTTTCGGGTTTATAGTTTTTAGTTTAAGTTGAGTTGTATTTTATTCCTTTTATTTTTGATTTGCGCAGGTAAAGTTATTCCTTTTAAGTCCCCCTTAACAAAGGGGGATTCAGGAGGTTGTGTTTTTTCAGGGGTTATTCCCCATTTTCATGAGGACAAGTTTGCAACCCCCTCGCCTGACATTATGAT
>JACQXV010000308.1 GCA_016208715.1 Candidatus Woesearchaeota archaeon
AAATCCTTTTTACGACCTGGCGGTCGTTTTCTGAGGGCTAAGGCTCGTGTCGCTTTCAGCCTCCCCCGCCCCGTGCGGCGGGCGATTTCGAGCATTTAGGAAGCTCTGATTAATTCTCGTTTCTGCTGTCATTGCGAATTCTATGACCTTGTCAAGCATTATATAGGAGCGTTGGGTTCAGTGATTTGAAGCCTTTGATAAATGGCGTTCCGGTCTGTAAGACGGCTGTTATTATCTTGAGCAGTCTGTTTGCTATGTTGTTGAGCACAAGTCGTTTCGATTTACCTTCCTGGACTTTGCGCAGGAAGTAACGCTTAAAGTTCTCGTTATGCGTTCTCAGGGACAAAGAGGCGAGATAGAGGAGTTTCCTGAACCGTTCAGGGCCGTAGCGGCGGGAACGGGGTCTTTTATATACCGAGGCGCCGCTTTGCCGCTCAAAGGGACAAATCCCGATATGAGAGGCCAGCTGCCGCGCCTTTAAGGGGTGCGTAAACCCTTGAGTCACTACCATCAGATTGCAGGCAAGCAGTGTGCTCACCCCGGGTATGCTTGTTATAAGAGCCGCTGCCTGCCCTATCGTGGGGTGGTTTGATATAAGGTTTTTAAGTTCCTTGTCGATTAACTTTATCTGCTCCTTGATGTGTTCCATGCTCGACAGATAGACCTTTTCGGCAAGCGGCGTTTTAACGTGTTTACGTTCAATGGCCTTGAGCGCATTCTGATTGGCGACGAGATGCCCTGTGAGCTGTTCGCGCGCAGCGAGAAGGGTTTTAACCTGTTCTACGATCTCTTGCGACGGCGCCCACAGCGGCAGTTGGTCATTAAATCTGTAAGCGTATTCTGCGATCCTCAAGCTGTCTATCGAGTCGTTTTTGTAGATGTCGTTGACGAAGGCGCGTCTGACTTTTTGCGGGGCTTCCACCGCCACACGGAAGCCTTTGGAATGGAGAAAATAGCATAGATGCTCGGTGTAAACACCGGTGGCCTCCATGCAGATTATTGCATTTGAAGGGTTGACCCCGTTGGTTTTTAGCCAGCGCAACAATTCTTCAAAGCCTTCGCCGCAGTTTGATAACGTGACCGGCTTGACGCGAGCCTGGTGTATCGCCACAGTAAAAGAGGCTGAGGCGATGTCTATTCCTACGAAGTGTTTTGGAATTTGCATGATGTGCCTCCTCCATGATTTAAGGTGCGCCGACACGTGAATTGAGCTTACTCTGTTAATCGCCTTTAAGGCAACGATTCTATTTAGCTTTATTCACAGTAAGGATTGGGTCTTGTTCGCAATATAGGCTTAAAGCCTTGAGGAGCGATAGACTTGCTCAACCCTTACTCGGCACAACACTTAACATACTCTGTCCGACATATAAAGTCTAACAGAGGAGTGAAACGACGAAGCAATCTCTAAGTGCTTGATTTACCTAAAAACGAGATTGCTTCGCTGCGCTCGCAATGACGAATCAATGAATTAATCAGAGATTCCCTGCGAAAAGCTGAAGCGAACCGGACGCCGCGGACATCAAACCCGTTATCGGATTGTCCGGAACAGGGTTGTAAAAGTAATGCCGCGTTAACCGAGGATGGCGCGCGCG
>JACQXV010000309.1 GCA_016208715.1 Candidatus Woesearchaeota archaeon
ACGCCACCGTTTGATGTGTGAACGTCTTGCTTGTCAGTGTGATGAGAAGCGTTTGGCTCTCTCACGATTATTCCTGGGACATCTGACATCCCTGAGGGAACCCTGTCAGATGTCCTACGCAGTCCGTCGCCGCCAGACAGGGTACCCTCACAGGGATGTCGGGCGGCGCAGGAATGATATATCACAAATGATAAGATCGCACCAAGTAAAAAAGACAGGAAGTGGCGAGCGTCGTGGCGGCGCCTCTAACAAATATGAACATTGTGCTGTTTGTTTCAGCTCGCAGGGTGGCAGCGGCAGATTCGGGACAGAGACTCTACAGTGCATTTATTTATAAATGGGGAGTATTGGAAGGTCTGGAATCATGTTAGGAATAATGAAGCAGTCAAAATCGCGATTTCCAAGATCTAGAACGCCGAGAACACCGCGGAACGTGTACTTAGATAATGCCGCGTCCACACTGCTCGATCCAAGGGCCCGTGTGGCGATGCGCTTGTACGGGACGACCTACTACGCTAACCCTGGCGCGATCCATACGCCGGGAAGGACCGCTGCGCGGGCATTGGAATTTGCACGGGAAACGATAGCTCGTAAGATTGGCGCTAGGACGCACGAGATCATTTTCACTAGTGGCGCCACAGAGTCAGATAATCTTGCACTCAGGGGCATCGCAGAAGCAGCCCACGCTCAAAAGAAGCACGTCATCACCTCTCAAATTGAGCACGCAGCAGTTCTTGAGCCCGCAAAGGAATTAAAAGCACAAGGATTCGACGTGACGTATCTTCCGGTGGACAATGAGGGACTCGTGAATTCGAACGATGTGAGGAAAAGCATCACAAGACATACGCTGCTTGTTTCTATCATGCACGCCAATAACGAGATTGGTACGATTGAGCCGATTGAAAAGATAGGAAGGATATGTAAAGAGGCGGGCGTACCGTTTCATACTGATGCAGCTCAATCATTTGCGAAAGTTCCGATTGATGTTGAACGTGCGCACGTTGATCTTCTGAGCATGAGTGCTCACAAAATTCACGGCCCAAAAGGAGTTGGAGCATTATACGTACGGGAAGGGACACCTTTTAAGGCTCAGATACTCGGCGGTGGCCAGGAGTTTGGCTTGCGCTCTGGAACTCAGAACGTCGCAGGAGTGGTCGGTTTTGCAAAAGCCGCCGAAGAATTGAAGCCAAAAGATATTGATCGTATGGCTGTCTTGCGCGATTACGCATTCAAACACCTGCTTTCGATTCCGTGCACGCGATCCAACGGCTCACGCACAAGACGGCTGTGTAATAACGTGAATGTGTTGTTTGAGGGAGTTCCTTCAGGGGAGTTGCTGATGCATTTAGATCGTGCGGGGATTGCAGTTTCGACCGGTTCGGCATGCTCATCTCTTGATATCAAGGCAAGCCATGTCTTGACCGCCATTGGTGAGTCAGCAGAGGAAGCGCACGCAGCGATTCGTTTTTCAATTTCAAAGTTTACTACAAAGGAAGAGATCGACTATGCAATTAGGAGAACCACGCAAGCGGTCGACGCCATCCGTAGTGCACATAAGCTGATGAGAACATGAAAAACAAAAAGCAACACGCACCGCAAGAAGGGCGCGAGGTCATCATCGTTCGTTATGGGGAACTTGCACTTAAGGGGGATAATAGGGGGTATTTTGAGTTCAGGCTTCATGACAACATGAAGAAACAATTACGCGCAGCAGGGATCGGCGCGAATATCACGAAGGTTCGTGGACGTTTCTTTGTGCATGCCGCACCGCGTGAAAGTCAGAGGGCGACCGAAGTCTTGACGCGCGTGTTTGGCATAGTGTCTGTAAGCCCCGCATGCAACGTGGATGCGACAGAGGAAGATGTGGTTGATTGTTCCATTCGTGCAGTAGGGGAATATTTATCAAAGCAAGGTTTATCGAAGCAAGAGAATCAATCAACTCCCGCAACGTTTCGTGTGGCAACAAAACGCATCAATAAGAAATTCCCTCTGACGTCGATGGAGCTAAATGCGTTGCTTGGTGAAAAGCTATTGGAACGTTTTCCGCTTAGGGTTCAATTGACAAAACCAGAGTTGGTGCTCGGAGTCGAGATCTACGATCGTGCGTATCTCTTCACAGAAACGCATGCGGGCGTTGGCGGCCTCCCTGTCGGAGTTTCTGGTAAGGTTGCGGTCAAGGTCGATGGGCCTTTCGGACTGCTCGCTGCTTTCTTGATGCAAAAGCGCGGTTGTGAAACCGTCATCATCGCGTTGCGAGATGTTGATGTTTCATCTTTGCAGCGTTTTGCCCCTGAAAAGCTCACGGTCCACGCGGTCTCTCCAGAAGAAGTGCGAAAAGTGGTGCTGGAAGAGGGGGTTTATGCCCTCGTTGATGCATTGATGGAACTTCCAAAGAGGCAAGAAGATGGTGTAAAAGAACTTGTGAACCTACATCCTCTGGTTGCGTTGAATAATGAGCAAGTGCGAGCAGCATGCAAACGCTATGCGCTTGCATGTACGTAGCTCGGCACGCGTGTGAATCGGTGATTGTAATGAAGGTATTCATTGAACGAGAGAACGCGTCGCGAGTTATGAAGTTTTGTGGGTCAGGCGCCGAATTACTCTTGTTTCTTAAGCAAAATCCAGAAAGTGTTATTTTGGTCAAGAATGGCGAGGTTGTGGCCGAAGACGAATTGTTTAGCGATGGCGATAATGTGAAGATATTGAGCGTTGTTTCTGGAGGATAGAATGAGGTGTGGCGCGTGTACAAATAATGCGGTTTTGTTAAACCCGGCGTATTGTAAATCCCATTTTGTGAAATACTTTGAGGACAAAGTTTTTGACACGATCAAACGGTTCAGGATGATCACTCCCTCCGATCGCGTGTGTGTCGCAGTGTCCGGGGGAAAGGACTCATTGTCTGTGCTGTATTTGGTAAAGAAATTTCTGGACGCGAAGAAGGGCGGAGGGAGTGTTGTTGCGTTAGCGATCAACGAAGGCATTGAAGGTTACCGTCAAAAGACGCTTGATGATCTTAAATTATTTTGTAGTCAGCAGAAGATTGAGTTGCGCTTGCTTTCCTACAAAGAGGAATTCGGTACAACTCTTGACTATCTGGTTCAGCAAAAGAAAATCGCAGGAAAGCCATGTGGTGCCTGCGGCACTTTTCGGCGATCCCTCTTGAATCGCGGCTCGAAGGGATTCGATAAGCTCGTGACCGGCCACAACATGGATGATGAAGTGCAGGCGATCATGATGAATATCTTCCGGCACCATCTTGAGCTTGCGCTGCGTAGCGGTCCGAAAACCCCACAGAATCCCGCCGGGTTGTTTGTTCAGCGCGTGAAGCCATTATACTTTTGTTCTGAAAAAGAAGTGCGCTTGTATGCCCACCTGCAAGGGTTTCTGACGACGTTTACAGAATGTCCGAATGCGGCGGTGTCGTTTCGCGCAAGTGTCAGGGATTTCATCAACGAGTACGAGGCAAAGTGTCCCGGGACGAAGAGCATGATCGTGCAGTGGTTTTTAGATACGATTGGCAAAGATTCTTCAAAGAAAAGGTCAGTTATTTCATCTGTCTGTTTAGCGTGTGGCGAACCCGCAGTTGGAACACGGTGCGGTTCTTGCACGATTGTAGAACAATTGCGAGCATAGGCGCGAGTATGGATGTTATATTCCCTGACGATAACGAGAAAGAGTTTCTCGAGATAGCGAAGCGTCTCGGCGTTCAGGAACTGTGTCTGGTGTACAATGATATTTCCTCTTTGAAAAAAGTCTCTGCACTTCAGGGCAACACAGGAATTAAGCTGTACTCTGGGGCCGTTTGTTCACCGCAGAACATAGCTAAATATAAGGGTAAGGCCGAGTTCGTGTTCGTGAACGCAGGAGACCATCCTGACAAGGTTCGTGATATTCTTGAGCACGGCCATCCCGATGTGGTGTTTGATTTGGAATGTACAGCGAAGCGGGATTTTATGCATCACCGTGCCTCTGGTCTTAATCAGGTGCATTGTGCATTAATGGCAAAGAACAATATCGCGCTGGGTATGAGTGTTTCATCTGTTCTCCATAGTTCATGCCACGAGCGCGCTAAGATCCTGGGCAGAATGGGGCAGAACGTGTGGCTTGCAAGAAAGTATAAACTCAAGGTGTTATTTGCATCGTTTGCGAGAGAGCCGTACGAGATGCGGGCAGGAAAGGACATCGAGTCCCTTTGTCGTGCCATTGGCTGACTGCGCGTACGTGGAAAGCTTAGACGAACTTCACCTTAAGCTTAACGACCAGCACAATTTCCGCCACCGCCCTTTTGCGAGGGATAAAAGTAACTGTATAGATGCTGACAAGGGGGATGCCCCGCACGGCTTTCGCCCCCTGCACGAGCGATCTCAAGTCCGGTTTTCGCTACGCTCCAACCGGACGACGAACATTGAGTAGTATTGAGCGAAGCGAAATACTACGA
>JACQXV010000310.1 GCA_016208715.1 Candidatus Woesearchaeota archaeon
CGAGTTCTCGACCAGTTCCAACTTCAGGAACAGGAAGTTCAGTCAGTACGACATCAAAGGCTACGACATCATCATTGTTCCATGTTCCAAGGGGACTTCCAAATCAAGACTGTCCGTTTATATGATTTTCGGTTAATTTGAAAAGTAGGGGTGACATTTTGCTCGTGGGCATTTATTGTGCCCACGAGGGATGGAAAATGTCAGAAATGGATGTAGATGCACAGATAAAAAACTATTGGCAGAGAATAGAGCAGTGGAGCAACAACGATGAGGTACTACGAAAATTGGAAGAAGAAAGATACGGCGGCAGTCGAACAAAATTTCATAACCCGGAGGATGAACATCCGATGCAAACTGCGTTGTATCTGGGCTTTCTGGATACAACACCGTTGAAGGAGGCGATGATGCCGTTTTATCGGCGGGTTGGAAGTGTTCAATATTTGGAGTCCATGGGACTCACGTTTGTATTCATGAAGGTTACTGGAAAGAGTCCAGACGCGACTGCAAATTACCTCAAGACCCACCCGGCATGCGCCGAACTTTTGGGTTATAAACGAGGACAAGATGGAAAGTATCGCATACCTGACGGTGAAACGATCCGATACAACATAAAGGAGAGGTTTGGTCATGAAGGGATAAAGAAAATTGACCATGCGATATTGGTAGCCATTAGCAGGAGAGTGAAAGAACTTAGCATTGATTTGGGGGATTGCTGTAGCAGTGATGCATTTCCCATTGAAGCCGTAAGTTCTGATGAGAAAGCGGAGTACAACGGCCATTACGAGAAGAGTGGATACAAATGTGCAATGACATCATCTTACAGCGAAGAAACGGGCATCGTTCCTCTCGTCGGAAAAGTGATTGGAATTAATGACGATGAAGGGAAAGAACTGATTCCCCAAATTCAGGAATTAAAGGGGTGCGAAGTTAAAGTGAAGAAGAATTGGGTGGACGGAAAATATGCTACGCTGGGGAACATCCCGCAAGCGGAAATTATAGAGGGCACAGAACTATACTATGACATCGCAGAGAACTGGGTATACAACCATGAAGCTACGCTCGATGAAATAAGGAGAGACTATCAGAAATTTCATGGTGAACCGGATTTTCGCGTCGGTGCAACAATAGACTTCATGATGGAGTATCTCGTCAAAAATGGTCGTGGCGAAATAGTTGGATACATGCTGAGAAACGAACACATGGCCGCAAAGGAAGAATGTCCCGATGGATATCTCGACCATTTTCACAGACGAAATATGAGCGAGTCCGCAAATGACCTCATAAAAAATGACAAGGGACTTCAGAGAGCCGTCAGAAGGAAAGGAAAAGAACATATCGAACTTCAACTACAATTGACCCTCCTTGCTCTTCACGTGATTGCTCTCGTCAGACTTCAGAAAGGCGTCAAGAAAAATCTGGTTTCCACAAGAGGTCTCACCTGACAACTTAACCGGTGGTGCGCCGGCAGCGACCACTGGATTGTTGAATGTGATGTAATTTTTGATACGGAGGATAAGAATGTGTGAGTAAAATCTTATGAACAAACGTCCAAATGAATTTCTGCTTCATTTGGAATACCCATGGGCTCTCAGATGATGAAAACAGAGGGTATAAATAGAGAAAACGACATTGCTGTCTTGGTTGGAAAGGTATGGAAAAGAAGGACTTGGTCGCGAAGATCTGCCTGTTCGGTGAAGCTGCGGTAGGCAAAACCTCGCTCATAAGAAGATTCGTGCTCGACCAGTATGACGACAGATACCTTGCTACAATCGGTGCGAAGGTCTCAAAAAAGGTTGTTACGGTCCAGGTTCCTGAAAAGAACATTGAGGCTGAACTCACGGTAATGATCTGGGACATCATGGGCCAGAAAG
>JACQXV010000311.1 GCA_016208715.1 Candidatus Woesearchaeota archaeon
ATACCCTTGTGTGATATCTTCGATTGGCACTGTTAGAAACCAGCCGTATCAAAGATTGTAAAGTATATCTCTTATTTATACCTTTCGTTTTCCGAGGGTGTGGGACAGAAATAATTAATCTCTGATGAGGATAATATAGGCGCGTCGGCCTATATGCTTTTTCTGGGCGTCGATTTTGGCTCCGTTGCCGTAGGGTGTGACTTTCCTCTCGTAGATTTCAAGGACGTTGTCTGTGATATGGATTTTTCCGCCAGTTACTGCTTCTACTTTTCTCGGCATAGTATTTACATGTAAACACAAACTTTATATACTTTTCGGTGTTGCAGAATACAAAAGAGGTGTTTTGCATGAAAGTCAATACAAAAGAAGTTCGCGATGTCGTCAGCATGCTCGACGACATTGTTAAGGAATACAAAGAAGAGCATCCTTCACAGAAAAGAGACTGGAGAACATATGAACAGCGCGTTGCTGAGCGGTTGAAAACCGCTTTCAGAGAGCTCAAACCACTCGTTCACGAAGCAGTTTCTTCAATCAATTTCGTGCATGGAGAGACGCGTGGCGTAAAGCCGGTGCTCACGGTTGAGCAACGCGTTTTAGCATTGCTCATCAAGCACATCATTGGCAAGAGCAATCGGAACATGGCAGCCATGTTCGCCGTGTTCTCGCTATTGAGCGATATCGACGTGAGCTACAAAACAGTTGAACGTTTTTACTCTGATCCTGAAGTGATAATAGTCTTGCATAACCTGCACATCCTTCTTTTGAAGAAGAAAGGCATCAAGGACGTGGACGGCTCAGGCGATGGCACAGGATACGGCCTGAGCATTAAAGTTCACTATGCCTCGGCAGCGCAGAAGCTCAAAGACAAAATCAAAACAGGCGAAGAACAAGAACACAAAAAACTGCTGTTCATCTACTCATTCGCACTACTTGACCTCAAAAGCAGAATGTATATTGGAACAGGAACAAGTTTCAAGAGCGAAAAGGAAGCATACGCTTCCGCCATTGCAATGGCAAAAACCGCAGGCATTAATGTGACAAGCCTGCGGCTTGACCGCTACTTCAGCAACCAATCAGACGTAGAGAAACTCGTCGCTAATTTTGGCAAGCTCGACTTGTACTTGATACCAAAATCAAACGCAACAGTCGAAGGACCGTGGCAGTGGAAACGAATGCTCTTTCGATTTATTAGCGACGTGAAAAAGTATCTCGAAGACTACTACCAGCGAAACCAGTCCGAAAGCTGTTTCGCTGAAGACAAACGAAGAACCGGATGGAAACTGGGACAGAAAAGACCAGACAGAATAGACACGGCCAACTTTCTCACAACGATATGGCACAACCTTTACTGGTTAGGATAGATTAATTCTGTCCCACACTCTATAAAACCGGCTTGATTGCAAGTTCCATTAATTGCACCTCAAAAGCATGTTGTGGGTAAAGCATTTC
>JACQXV010000324.1 GCA_016208715.1 Candidatus Woesearchaeota archaeon
CTGCCACCTTTTGAGCAGGCTCAGCATACCACCACTATCCAACAATCATATGTCAGAAATGCACTGCATTTCTGAGCACCATCAGAAATCAAGGATTTCTGAGGGATTGGTGGTATGCTGACAGATCAAAGCAGCAGTTAAGGATGCGACAGGGTCTGCAGGAATGTCAGTCGTTCTGGTGTTGATGGGCGCGTGCCGGATGTTGTGACCATGAATGATGAAACGAATGATTTGTCTGACAAGCTTTCCTCGCCGCATGATGGACAACATCGCGATGCACAAGAGTTGTCTGATAAGTTGAGCGCGCCGCCGCCCACGCCGCCTCAAAAGCAGTTTAGCGGAAAGGAGTTCTTTTTTTTCAATGCAGAGTATCTGGTGGCTGCTGCAGCCGGCGTTTTTCTTGGCAGGCTTGCAGTACAGCACGTGCATACCGACTATCTCTCCCCCGGTCTCACGTTGTTCGTTGGAGACTCGATCGGTTTTTATGCCGTAAATATTGCTCTTCGCTATGTGGAGAAAGCAAAGCTGTATCGCAAACAGGACAGGAGTTTTTTGAGGGATATCTATAAGCTCGCGGTGGTCGGATCAGTTGTCGGACTTGCTGCAACGGCGTGCAGAGTTGGTCTTACAAACTATCTAACTACAGAAGGCTGGAGTGCGGTTACAGCGTCTGATGCCGCGCAGGTCCCTGCCCAGATCATTTCATTTGCTGGATTCAATGTTGGTTGGTTCCGTAGTGACCGCATCACGAAGTACTGCAAGAGCTCGATCACGGGTGTTGTATTGTACATTTCTGAGAAGCTCAGCAAGCGCCCGCACGTGTGACGACGTGTGAGATTCGCGTATTTCGTGGAAATTATACAACTTTTGTATTTGTTTTGTATTTGTTTAGTAGCGTCGTCACCGACCTGGCTGACGGCAAATCAAATCAAGTCGCATAAGTCGTACCATTCTAGGTTATTTATTCGCCTTAATATGCACGGCGAGCGTCATGCCGACGTTGCGGTAGGAGCAGCTAAACAAATATAAAAAAGTAGGGTTTTTGTAAGCCGCCTTCTGTGTGACCCAAACGATGCACGAGCGGCATCGCGATAGTCAGTGGTCATATTTGACTGCGCGTCGAATTTCGACTTACACAAGCGAGGATCTTGCCGTTTCACCCTTTCCGTCTGAAACGTCCAGAGGTTAACTGATTTCTGTCTCCAGAAACGTCGCATCTATCATCCTTGACAGCGGAGGTTTCGTTGCTGAGCCGTTGCCATCCATTTCTGGATCTTCCTTTCGAAAGTCGCTACAAAAGTGGGCGGACTTTCCTCAGAAACACTCAAGGTGCTTCCGGAAATGACCTAAAAACCCTACAAACTACGCTGTCGAAGGGCTTGTTTTAAAATGTTTCGCAAGAAACGGGTTATTGAAAAGTTCGATTTGACTTGGCCAGTACAATCAGCACCGCCGCTTTTCAAAATTAGGTGATTTATTGCTATTGAATGATCCGCTGCTGATAAGTCATTCCTGCGACTCGCGACATCCGTCAAAAGCTCGCGACCACCACCGGTCAAAAATAGTATTCATGTATATTTTATGTCAAGTGGCTTCGACGTAGTCGAATGCCGCTTGTTGAACTGATAAGAGCTATGCTCTTATGACTGGTGGCATGCTCGCCCCGCGGAGCTCGGGTCGCTCGCTTTACAAAGAGCGAGCTTTTGACTCAGCGGATTCCACCAGTCCCAATACTCACTTACGTTCGTAGGTTCGAGCATAGCTCAAACGACTGGTGGAATCTTAGCGCATTGAAAGGCAACCAGTCGCTCGTCGACGGACGTACTTCCCATAATGCAACCCGCGACTAAGGCGACTAAGGAGTCCTTCGATAGGCTTTATGCCCATCTTGGGGCTCTGTCCCGAATCTCGCTTACGCTCGGCCGCTGCACCGCTCGCTGTGAAGGTTTGAAGCGATGTTGTCGCCGAGATGATGTCTAACACAGTGTAAATCGTTTCAGCTCGCAGGGTGGCAGCGGCAGATTCGGGACAGAGCCCCATCTTGGTATGGGTTGATAAGGGAGCATTCCCTTATTGGAAAGTCGAACATGAAGTCCGAGAAAAACATCACGAGCCGGGCGTGGTGCTGATTGAGCCGAGTGTCAGCCATCATTTCAGTTCGCAGGGAGGCCCTGGCGAGATTTAGTGCGTGTTAGGATGGGACAGCGTCAATCATAGTCTAGCGCATCGAATCAAGGATCCCGTGAACATCGGAAACCGCAAGAGACTCGAGGAGCTGTTGAGATTCCACTCCTCCTTTGGCTAACAAGTCATGCATCAGCAGCTGCAGATATTTTGCTTCTTCGTTAGATACACGAGCGAAACGATCGGCTTCTATAAGGCCGTAGGGGTATCCAATAAGTGTGGCGTCGCTACTATTCTGTATAAGAGCAGACAAGATTTTATCTTTCTGCTGCCAGCTGTGCAATGAAAAATCCACACGAAACACGCGCCTTGATCTTGGATGAAGCTTCACCATAGCGATCTCAAAATGCAGTGCGGGGGAACAACTCACAAGCGGGTGATACATCCAGCGCCCGTGCACAAGCGACGGTGAAATAAGCGCCTGCAAGGTAACACTTAGCGCACAACCAGAACTTGTTACCAACTGCGAGCTTTTAGAGAGGCCTACAAGCAGGACATTCGCTAATGACGCTGCACCACATAATGCTTTCATCATCACTTTTTCTTCTGCATCAGTGCCCCCCAGAGCACCGTCAAGGACAATCAATGCACCGGAATTTTTTTGTGCTATGTTCTGCGCGACAAGCAGTTCAGCCCTTTTGCGCATCTTCACGGCGATTGATGCAACTCTTGTCTCGTCGAATGATTTGCTGTCCTGCGCTGCTGACAATTCAACGCGCGTGCAGTTCATCGATGTCAACGCATCGTCGAGCATCGATCTTTTGAGCCCAAATGTCTTCAACTCGCACATCAGACGACCGTTTTCTGGCGTAAGCTGCGCGACAACAAAGAACTCGTCAGTGCCGCAATCAACCCTCCTATTTGTAACATACTTCGTCCAGTAAATTCGAATGAATTGAATCGAGAATTGAGACGAACCAATGATCTGCTGATTGCCGCCGTCAATAAAGAAAACCGGAACATCCACCACAGTCGTCTTCACGGGTGAGAAATTATTTTGTACCAGCGGGACCGGAGTGCCTTCGATTCCGGCGGGAAGCAGCACATCTCCAACGGAAGATGGCGAGAGGTTTATGCTATTCATCACTGCTTTAAGCGTCTGTATAATCATCGTCCGCCATTATGTTTACAACTTTATAATCATTTCGGTTCTGTTTGAAAGTTCTTCGTCGGTAAATGAGTAAAAGAATTTTCATCCTGATTTTCTTCTCGAAGTAAACAAATACCTTATTTCGTATTTGTTTAGCAAACAACTTCACAGTGTCGCCACGACGCTCGCTGTTCTGGTTCAAGCGCGTAACGAGCCGAGAATCGTGCGAGACAATGTGAATTGTCGCAAGCTCGCAGGTCGGTGGCGACGCTTGCTAAACAAATACCTTATTTCTTTTTCTTCTTCGGAGCTGCTTGCCTGAACGAATCTAACTTTTTATCAAGCAAGGCTAACTCTGCATCAACATTCTTTCGCGGAGCAACACTCTCCTTCCTGAATGATCGCAATGCATCATCGATATTATCAAGCTTCTCGTCAACATTTCCCTTTTCAATGCGTGTCAGTTCTGTATCGTGCTGTGTCTGATGTTTCCTGAACATTTCCAGTTGCTGATCAACCTTCTCGACCTTCGCATCAACTGACGGTTTTTTGATTGACAGCAGGTCCCGTTCAACACGCTTAATCTCGTGCTCGATTTCCGAAGGCGCCTTTATCCTGGCAGTAGTAGGCGGCACCTTTGATGGCCTCAGCCTCTTATCTATCGTGGAGTCAACACGTTCTAACTCCTTGTTAATCTCGTCAAGGCGACGCAGTGGGGGTAGCACAAAGATATCGTGCTTCTGATCATGAATGTGCTCGTGCTCATATCTTCTATATGCAACAACGCCCACTCCGGCGACCAGGACAGCAAGAACTGCAATAATCCACGCCCACGATGGGACTGCCTGGACGCCTTGTATGAGTACGATGCCCGCGCCCTTTGCAGCTTCAACCAGCTCGCGTGCCGCATTTGCCACAGCAGTTGCAACGGTAACAACGGCGCTCTTGCCAGCATCCACTACCGCAATACTCGCAGTCTTGATGGCGCTTCCCACTGACCAAGCCGCATTCCTCACGCCAGTTAAGAGTGCAGATACGATGCTCTTGAGTTGTGAAATAACTCCTGGTTTCTCGACTCTGGGGATAGTCTGCGGCGGCGCTGCCTTTTCTTCAGCAGGAACCTTTGGCAGAGGTGACACTGGTGTAATGGCTGGTGTAATAGACGGCTTTTCTTCAACTATTTCCTTACAACCTTTACTCATCTTTGGTTCTGGCGCACCCTTGTAACAGCCAGGTGCCTTTTCACATGAGCGAGTCTGAACCTCTCCCTTACAGTCACTCCACTCAGAACAGGTCCACTCTTGGAAGCAATTGCACGATTCACTCTCAATTGGTTTGATCTTGCTCGCACGACAATTCTTCTTATCTGTACAAACACGCGTCGTGAATCCACGATGGCATTCAGTCCACTCGTCACAATACCAATCGGGCGTGCACGCGCCTCCGCCTCCTCCGCCTCCTCCGCCTCCACCACCGCCAGGAGGTGCAGGAACTGCTGTCTTCGTGAACGTGAAATTTGCTGGAGCGAAAATGCCATCGTTCGTTGATACTGCACGGCAATTCCACACAAATGATGTCACCGGGACGTCTGTTAAGTTGAACTCTGATTCATTTGTTAACCCCGAAACATCCCTACTTTGATTGAGAACGAACGAACCATTGATGTTATGGAAGAATGACAAGTTGATCAGCGCAACGTCGCTCGCCGATACATTACAACGGAATGTCTGTAAACTCGCCGTTGATGATGAACCGTTTGAAGGACTTATGAGCGTCACATTCGTACGACTTACGTTGAACGTGGCCAACGATACATCTCGATTTCCTGCACTATCATTAGCGAAGACTCTAACCGTATAGGTTCCGGTCACTGAAAGATTCGATGGGGTCAAATTGAAGTCAACCAGAGCATCAGTCAGCCGCTGCAAGAGCGTTCCATTCGGGAATGAAACGTTCGCTTCATTAAATTGCGTGTTCGCATCAGAAACATTCCAATCGATTCTTACACTTTCAATGCCAAATTCAAGAAGCGCATCGTCTAATGAAACTGTAATATTGGGACGCGCCGTATCAACCGTCGCACTGAAATTACTAACTGCAAAAGCACCGTTGTTCGACACGTCGAAAACTAAACAATTCCAGACAAAGCCAACATCACGCGCGCCCGTCAAGGTGAAGTTACTCACGTTTACCGTGCCCGAAATATTCACGCTCTGGTTAAGCACAAAAGAGCCGCTGATGTTATGATATAACGTCATATTCGTGAGCTGCTGATCAGATGCATTGCAGGATAGGTTGAATGTTGTTCTGTTTAGGTAAGTGTTGTTGGCTGGTGTTATGAGTGTTATGTTGGCTGGCACAGTATCCGAGACTGTGAAACTAACATTACTAATGTTAATATTTCCTGCTGTGTCATTCACGAAAACCCGCAGATTATACGTTCCCGTAACTGACAAATTATTGCTGGTCAGAGTGAAATCTTCAGTATCAAGAGTCAACCGTTGTAAGAGTGTTCCGTTGGGGAAGGTGACGTTGGCTTCTTTGATGTGAGTGTTTTCGTCACTAGCATTCCAATCAACTCTAACAGTCTCAAGACCCAACTCCAACGCAGAATCATTTAACGATATAGTTGCATTGGGCTTAACAGTATCAACAAACAAACTGAAATTGCTTTGCGCGAAGACCTGATTGCCACTCAAATCAGCAACCAAACAATTCCAGACAAAACCAGTATCCAGTACGCCGATTAAGCTGAAGTTGGTTACGTTAGCCGTGCCGTTGACGTTGACGCTCGCGTTTTGTGTGAAAGTGCCGCTGATGTTATGATACAACGTCATATTCGTGAGCTGCTGATCGGATGCATTGCAAGATAAGTTGAACGTGCTTCTGTTTAGGTGGGTATCGTTAACTGGTGTTATGAGTGTTATGTTGGGTGGTGTGGTGTCGGTGACTGTGAAACTGACATTACTAATGTTAATGTTGCTCGCGGTGTCGTTTGTGAAGACTCGTATGTTGTACGTACCGGTCACAGACAAATTACTACTGGTCAACGTGAAGTCTTCAGTATCACTAGTCAACCGCTGTAACAACGTACCGTTTGGATAACTAACGTTAGCCTCTCTAAACACAACAAATTCATCGCTAGCATTCCAATCAATAACTGTTGTATCAACACCGAATTCAGGACTAGAATCATTCAAGAAAATCGTTACGTTGGGCTTGATTGTGTCGGTGAATAAGCTGAAGTTACTTTGAGCAAAGATCTGGTTACCACTTAAGTCAAACACTAAACAATTCCAGACAAAGCCAACATCAGGTATGCCGATCAAACTAAAGTTACTCACGTTGGCTGTATTGCTAATGTTGACGCTTGTGTTGCGCATGAAACTGCCGGAGATATTGTGATACAAAGTCACATTCGCCAACTGCTGATCCGATGCATTACAAGACAAATTAAACGTCGACCTATTCAAATGAGTACTGTTGGCTGGCGTTACAAGTGTAATGTTGGCTGGTGTGGTGTCTGTGACTGTGAAACTGACATTACTAATGTTAATGTTGCTTGCGGTGTCGTTTGTGAAGACTCGTATGTTGTACGTACCGGTCACAGACAAATTACTACTAGTCAACGTGAAGTCCTCAGTATCACTAGTTAACCGCTGTAACAACGTACCGTTTGGATAACTAACGTTAGCTTCCCTAAACACAACAAATTCATCACTGGCATTCCAGTCAATAACTGTCGTATCAACGCCGAATTCTGGACTGGAGTCATTCAAGAATATCGTTACGTTGGGCTTGATTGTGTCGGTGAATAAGCTGAAGTTACTCTGAGCAAAGACTTGATTACCACTTAAGTCAAATACTAAACAATTCCATACAAAGCCAACATCAGGTATGCCGATCAAACTGAAGTTAGTCGCATTAGCTGTGTTACTAACATTGACGCTCAAGTTTTGACTGAAAGTACCGCTAATGTTATGCCATAAACTAACATTCTTTAACTGCTGATCCGATGCATTACAAGACAAATTAAACGTCGATCTATTCAAATGAGTGCTGTTGGCTGGCGTTACAAGTGTAATGTTGGGTGGTGTGGTGTCTGTGACTGTGAAACTGACATTACTAATGTTAATGTTGCTTGCTGTGTCGTTTGTGAAGACTCGTATGTTGTACGTGCCGGTTACTGATAGATTGTTGCTGGTTAACGTAAAGTCCTCGGTGTCGGTTGTGAGTCGTTGTAGTAGTGTTCCGTTCGGGAAGGTTACATTTGCTTCTTTAACATGAACATTCTCATCACTACCATTCCAATCAATAACCGTTGTATCAACGCCGAACTCTGGACTGGAGTCATTCAAGAATATTGTAACATTGGGCTTGATTGTGTCGGTGAATAAGCTGAAGTTACTCTGAGCAAAGACCTGATTACCGCTCAAGTCGAACACTAAACAATTCCAGACAAAGCCAACATCAGGTATGCCGATCAAACTAAAGTTACTCACGTTGGCTGTATTGCTAATGTTGATGCTTGCGTTGCGCACGAAGCTACCAGAGATATTGTGATACAAAGTCACATTCGCCAACTGCTGATCCGATGCGTTACAAGATAAATTAAACGTCGACCTATTCAAACGAGTACTGTTGGCCGGCGTTACGAGTGTAATGTTGGCTGGTGTGGTGTCTGTGACTGTGAAACTAACATTACTAATGTTAACATTTCCTGCTGTGTCGTTAGTAAATACACGCACATTATACGTACCAGTCACAGACAAATTACTACTAGTCAACGTGAAGTCCTCAGTGTCGGTTGTGAGTCGTTGTAGTAGTGTTCCGTTCGGGAAGGTAACATTGGCTTCTTTAACATGAACATTCTCATCACTACCATTCCAATCAATCTTAACAGTCTCAACGCCCAACTCCAATGTACTATCGTTTAAGAATATTGTAACATTAGGCTTGACAGTGTCGATTGTTAATGTGAAATTGCCGGCAGCGAAATTGGCGTTATCTACGGTATCATTAAATTGGCAATTCCAAACAAAGGCCCTGTTGGCCGGAACTACAACAGTGAATGTACTCGAGTTTGCCGCGCCGCTAACAACCGCCGTTGCGTTTACTACAAATGATCCGCTCGCGTTGTGGAACAAGGATACATTCTTTAAACTGCCGTCATCAGTTGCATTACACACAAACGACACGCTCGTGAAGTTCAGGAACGAATTATTCGCCGGAGACACCAACGTCACTGCCGGAGCAGTAGAGTCGGCAATAGTCAAATTCACGCTGCATGATTCTGCGCCGTTGATGAAGCCATCGTTGGGTGTGATGCATGCGCTCCAGTTTTGGCCACTTTTGAGTTCTTGACTAACGACCAAATCTGTTCGATTTTCATACAACGCACGAACCTCTGCTGCAGAAAGATCTCTGTTCCATAATTTTACTTCGTCTATTGTGCCGTTCCAGAAACGTATGGTCCCCTGCGCGCCAAAGTCGATGACAGAGACAGAATCATTCGCGTTTGAATTGAAATTATTAGAAGCGA
>JACQXV010000325.1 GCA_016208715.1 Candidatus Woesearchaeota archaeon
GCGCGGCGCAAGCGTTTCCGATATGGCATGACTATTGCTTTATTTAAAAAAACAATAGGAGGGCATTATGCTTTTTTCAGGCGACAAATACGAGTAAAGAATCCATCTCCGAAGGGGCCGGCATTGAGATAATCCCTAATAGGGGATAAACTTCTCTCGCTCTTCTCCCTTACGGTGGCAAGAGAAATTGATTTCAACCGAATTCCATTCAAACACATCGATCTGTTTTTGCGCTGCCGCTCTTTCTTGCTTTTCATGATACGTTAATCACTTCCGCATCATTTCGAACTCCAAGCCACCCTAAAAATTCCGAGGACGACGTTACATCGGCGCGGCCCATGACCATGTAATAGAGATAACCGAATATTTCCGGCCATACACCACAGGGTGTTATTTTTTTCTTTTAATAAAATCAACTATCCGAATAGAGAGAGTCATGTCAAAAAAACAACCGCCGGTAACTGGACCGTTTGATTTCCTCACCACCAATGTACTTGCGCCATTCATTACTGGTAATGGCAGTAACCTCCTGCGCTCTTGCTTCTTTTCGCCTTCGGATTTGTTTCATATTATTCCGCGCTGTGATCCGCGAACGGATTTTTTTAAATTCGAATTTTCTAAAGGAAATAATGATTCAGGGCAAAATCCTCCTGTCAGGCGGAAAAAAAACGGATTTAAGTTTTGGGATGAAAAATTTTTCCCGTCTTCATCGGAACCATCTTGTTCAAGAGAAAACAACAAACCGAAATGTCGGATCGGTGTACGTTATATCGTGACCCACTTTCCTGCGTTTGAGAAAGCCACACCGCAGTT
The DNA here is from genome assembly GCA_016208715.1 of Candidatus Woesearchaeota archaeon. Classification (GTDB taxonomy): domain Archaea; phylum Nanobdellota; class Nanobdellia; order Woesearchaeales; family UBA11576; genus JACQX01. The sequence continues at coordinate 814 of JACQXV010000325.1, forward strand.
CGGACTGACGGTCGGCAAGGAAGAACGGCTGTATTGGGTCAGGCCGCTACGGGCTGAACTATCAAAGGTCGGGCTTTCCGACGGACTTTTCCCCATGGAAATAAAAACCGTCTTCATGTTAACCTTTCAAGACGGAAGCGGCGGTCAGGCCGGATACATCGACCGGATACATGCTTCGGGAAAATATCGACGCTATCATCTTTATGCGGACGGCGAACAAGAGCCGGTTGAGGAATGCGATGAAGAATGTTTGACCCATGACTTATTTCGCACTTTAATGGGACAACTCTTGCTCGCTGAAATTTATCCGCAGCTATATGAAAGAATACGAGCCCTCATTCGTCATATTGAAGCAAAACCGGCTGTTCAAGAATCCAAGGATATTTTTCCTCATACGAACAAAGTCACGGATAATGTGTTTTCATTTGCATCCATAACCTTAAGAAACCGAACCGGGTTTCAAACGGAAAATGAGCAGAGGCAGGTTTGTTTGCAATAGGACCGTTGCGCGGGCAGTTCTTGAGCGCATATTCATCCGGATGCCAGCGGTGTTGCAGGGGGCGGACCCGGTTGTCGATTATCTTCTCCAGGCGGTCAAGCCGGCACACCAAAAACAAAATAAAAAAGGGCATGCCCCGAAAAATCGGCGTACACCCTTTGAAAGTTTATCAGTTGGATTATACAACCGTGACGTTGACGGCTGTCGGACC
>JACQXV010000326.1 GCA_016208715.1 Candidatus Woesearchaeota archaeon
CGTTGAACATATTCCACCATACTCGCCAGAACTCAACCCCATAGAAACCTGCTGGAAAGTCACAAAAAACAACGTCACAAAATCACAATACTTTCCAACAATCGATGACATGCAAGAAGCACTTGAAAACTTCTGGACAGAACATATTTTTATGCAGGATTTTATGCGTTATTTATGTCGCTGACTATATTCTCGAAAGCTTTATAAAGAAGTAGAATTGAATAGAGCTATAGAAAAATTTCAAACGGTTAAAAAACCTGAGGTGCTTTCGTATGAACAGTAAGCGCACTGTTCTTTTATTACTATTTCTTATCACTATACTCGTTATTTCCACTGGCGTTTTTGGACAAGAATTCCAGTCATTCTTCGTTGAACAACAAACAATCAAGAACGACATCGCGCAAAATGACTTTGCAGAATTTGAAGTCCTGATCAAGAACACACAGGACTTTGAAGACACTTTTCGTGTGCTGCCATTTGAAGACCCAAAATGGACGCACCAACTAATACCTCTAGATGACTTCACGTATGGAAAAAAGATTTCCAGAGGTGGCAGGGCAACACTGAGACTTCTCGTTAAGCCTACCGGCCTTGAGCTGGGAAGATACAACGTCAAACTGACAGTCAAATCAGAAACAACACAAAAAACCGTGGATGCGATCCTGCGTCTTCGCATTACCAAGCCAGCATTGTCACTCAGACCTGATTTTAACGCTCGGCTTCTCGTTCCTGCACAAGTCGACCCAAGACAAAGGAACACCGTCAAGATCTTGCTGCGCAATAACAATGCACTGGACCTTGAGAACATCAGCATCGTCTTAAGCAGCAACCTCGTAAATAAGCAAACAGGCGTCAACCTTGGCGGCATTGAAGAGAAGGCTGTTGAATTCACGGTTGCACTTGACCCCTACACGACTCCGCAAAAGGATACGCTAAGAGTTGTCGTTGTGCACAATGAAAAAACAGTCCTGGACGCAAGACAGGATTATCAGGTTGTTGAATTCATTCCAGCATTCAAACAAGAAGTGAGCACGACAAAGAAACTGTGGAAAACCCAACGCTCAATCACGCTCACCAATGAAGGAAACGTGCGCAAGGAAGAGACCGCCCGGCTTGAGACAAGCACGCGAGAAAGCCTCTTCACCACGAGCCTGCCCGCTGCAAAAATCGTAACACAGAAAGACAAGAAGTACTACACGTGGAAAGTAGCGCTTGATCCAAAACAAAGCACAACAATATTAGTCACGACCAATTACCGCTTCCTGGCGGGGCTGCTGGTCGTCATCATGGTTGGCCTCGTCTACTTCTACGCGACGCGCAAATACCTCGTCGTACGAAAGAGCGTGAAAAGCATCAAGAAATCACACGGCGCGATCACCGAAGCAAAAATCGTCCTGCACATCCGTAACAGAACAAACAAACCCGTGCAGGATGTTCGCGTTGTTGAGCGCGTGCCAAAAATCTTCGCCGTCAAGAAAGACGGATTTGAAGCATCACCGCATCCAAGCAAGATACATCTCTCTGACAAGGAAGGCACCGTCATGGACTTCCACCTTCACGACCTTGACGCGCGTGACGAACGCATTATCAACTACACCGTGACGCCAAAACTCCACATCTTCGGAGACATGCCGGTTAAGCCGACTATCGTTGAGTACAAGGCAAAGAATGGCAAGAAGCAAACTACAAAATCGAACACGCTGCACATCCCTTCAGAGCGACCTCAACAGCCCAAGGAGCCCGTAAGATAGAATGAATTTTTTCTTGTTGCTTTTTTCTATTTTGTAGACATTTGCGTCAATTAGTCAAATCCTTCGAAGCTCTGCATCCCTGAAGAGCACCATGCCTGGCGCTGACCACGCCGTTGCGCTATTTTTCAGGCTCTATCCCGAATCCGCCGCTGCCACCCTGCGAGCTGCATCAAAGAACATTATGTGCGTATTTGTTAGCGGCGCCGCCACCGACCAGCGAGCTAACGACGATCACATCGTCTCGCACGATTCTCGGTACGGTAAGCGGCTTAACTTACACAGCGAGCGCCGTGGCGGCGCCGCTAAATAGTCTGCTAAACAAAGACAAAAAGACCAGCAAATCCTTTGATTGCACTGCCCGTATATTGCCTGTACGTCCACAGCGAGCGGTGCAGCGGCCGAGCGTAAGCGAGATTCGGGACAGAGCCTATTTTTCCGTTACATTTAAAAACAAACTCTTTCTCTTGCAACTTTTGCAAAGGCCTGTTTTGCCAACAGTAACGCGATCAGGATTTCGTCCCGATACCTTGAAATCGTGGTATCCTCGCTTCGCGAGATACCACTCAGAAGAACAAAACACAAACCATCTTTTTCATTCAAACCCCGTTTAGCTCAATGGTAGAGCGTTCGGCTGTAGATTCGTTCACTTCGTGACTTGGCCCGCGGGCTTAGAATGAAACGAAGTCAGCTGATACCGAAAGGTTGCTGGTTCGAGTCCGGCAACGGGGATCTAACAAAAGGACCACCATCGTTTGAAATCATGAAATGGGGCTGCGAGGATTTGAACCCCGATTGGACGCACCCCAAGCGCCAGTGATAGCCAAGTTACACTACAGCCCCATTTCCGCACTGGAGTAAGAATATCTTTAAAAAGACTGCTGTTTTGCTGGCTCCATCCCGAATCTTGCAGCACTTTTGTCCGCTATGTTCATCACCAGCATAGAACAAGAATCCCAAAACTAAAAGCCGGCCAGTTTGTTTAATTCGTTTCAATCCTGTTACGGTCGCTTCAATGCACGAATCCTTCTCAAGCACACGCATAACTCGTATCCTTTCACCTGTCCTTCTGCCGCTGAGGCAAAATACTGCCGGTTGTTATGATGAATTTTTGAAATGAAACGGCAGTTGCCGGCGTGAAGTTTGGTGGATTCCTTTGACGCGACGATCTTTTCTTCTCCCTCAAGTTCAAAACCCGTTGGTGCTGCCAGTTCATCTTCAAAAGGTTCAGTTTCAGCTTCTACTGCATCGGCTTCTAACTCTGACTCTTTTTTGAGTTTCTTTTCTTCTTCCACAACTTCAGGCACCTCACGTAACGCCTTCTGTTCATCAAAATCTTCAGAAAACTCCTTCTTTTTAGGAAACAAAGGCATCGTTTCCTCTTTATCACGTGATGGAAGTAAGAATGCGGCATTCGGCGTTGCGCCGATCATATTGGGTTGTGTAGCAGACCGGGTAATGGGCTTGATCTTCACTTTGTCTGGCTCGTGATATTCTTTAGGAGGTACGTGGATATCTTTATGGTCGAATAGAATGTTGCAGTTTCTGCAGAAGTAGCGCAACTCATCATTTCCTTTCAGATCGTGGCTGCAGATAGGACAGCCGCGTTCTATGAGGTAGACGGTAGCCATTGTCGTAGCTTTGTACGATTCTTTTTCGTGTTTATTTTTGTGTCGAAGTTGTGAAATTACGCGTCTTGGACGCGTTGAAAGGCTCCTTATAGCCGCCCTTCCTGTTCTTCAGGTCTGCAGGCGATTCCTGCTGTTCTGCCTCTTGTTTTGGACTTTCTCCCTTATTAGCTTTCTGGTCATTCGTGCTGCCTGGTGAAGAGTTTAGTGGTTTTGTGTCACTTTGCTGCGGCTTCCTTTTCCAAATGTAATGCGGATGAGGAATATGTATTTTTGGGAATTTTTTGGGAATTATCTTTGTTATCCGATGCATGAAACTCTCATGCTCAAAGCTATTCAGGATCGCAACAAGCCTGTCATCAAGGATGTCGGCGCTATAATGTGTCTTGAGCAGCTCAAAATTCTTTTCAACCATCTCGCGGCGCTTGCCAGAATCCACAAGGATTTCATACGTGTCGCTGACGAGCTCTGGCGTGATCTTCTGGTCAATCTCGATGAGCGAGAACCCCTTTCCGGTAATCTCGCCTAAGTTGGGATACTTGTTGACCACGACCGGCTTCTTATACGCTATTGATTCAATTACTGGATTTCCAAACGAAGTGCTTGCCGTCGGGTAAATGACGATGTCCGCGTGCGCATACGCGTCCCAGATCGAGTAGATCTTCACTTCGCCTTTCGCGTCGCCGTCCTTTACTTCTCCGTTTTTTTCTTTGGGCTTGGCGATGCAACGATCAAACGATATA
>JACQXV010000028.1 GCA_016208715.1 Candidatus Woesearchaeota archaeon
AAATTCTGCCGCGCGAAACAGTGTAGCGGTCTCGGTCTATACACCATAGATCATGATGAGTGCTTTCTCTGCGGCCTCTGCAAAAAAGCATGCGCCTTCGGTGCCGTAAAGGAACTGAAAAGCAAATATTTCATTGATCAGGATTACTGCACAAAATGCAAAGCCTGCTACACGGCATGTCCGATAGGCGCAGTAAAGATTGAAAAGCAGAAAAGCCAGAGAGTAGGCAGCAGGCCTTAGCCTGCGCAAGGAGCAAATAATGAGCGAAGAGAAGAAACCAACTCCAATAACAATGAAAGAAGTACAGGCGAAGGCTGAGGAGAAGAAGTGCCCTCTTCAGCAGACCCTTGTCTTTATAGAGGAGTTCCTTGCGGAACCGATGTGCGGCAGGTGCTTCCCCTGCTCTTTCGGAAGCTATGAGGCAAGGATAAGAATAAAGAAGATCGCCGATGGCACTGCAACTGATGAGGACATAGCAAGACTAAAGAGGATATCCTCCAATATGCTTGAGGCATCCATGTGCAAAAAAGGGAAAGATACCGCGAAGTTCATAGCAGAAAAGATAGAGTCGGGAGAATATATCGGACATATAGGGAAAGAGTGCTCTTCAAAAGAGTGCATCACCTTCTTTGAATACATAATTATTCCTGACAAATGCACATCATGCGGTATCTGCAGAGATGTCTGCAAAGATAACGCGATAACAGGTGAAAAGAGAAAACCATACCTTTCCGGTTATCTGCCTTTTGAGATAGCGCAGAAACGCTGCACAAAATGCGGTGAATGCATAAAAGTATGCCCTGAAGAGGCGATTGAATTTATATCAATAAGCGCAGAGAAAGAACCTGCGGGAGTATAAAAATTATAGTTTTAGATTGAGATAAAGGGAGGAATTTACATGGCTAAGACACTCAGCTTAAAAATAAACGGTAAAGAAGTAAAGGCAGAGGAAGGCGCTACATTGCTTGATGCCGCTGAAGAGGCGGGGATTCACATACCGAACCTCTGTTATTTAAAGGGCCTGAAAGGCATAGGCGCGTGCAGGATGTGCCTTGTTGAAGTTGAAGGCGGCAAAGGTACTGTCCCTGCCTGCACCGCAAAGGTTAAGGAAGGCATGGCTGTTAATACTGATACCGAGAGCCTTCGGGAGATGAGAAAATTCGTGCTTGACCTGATCCTCTCGATGCACCCTCTTGACTGCATGACCTGCACAAAGGCCGGGGTTTGCACGCTTCAGCAGTATGCTTATGATGCCGGACTCAAGGAATCAACCTTTACGAGAAAATACTTCGGTTATGCCATTGATGAGGCAAATCCATTCATAAAGAGAGACCCTGACTACTGTATTCTCTGCGCAAGATGCGTAAGGGTCTGCAAGGAGCAGGGAACAAATGTTCTCGACTTTATGGGCAGAGGAGTAGGCTCAAAGGTCACAACAGCGCATGACAAACCGCTCCAGGAATCTGGCTGCACATTTTGCGGTAGCTGCGTTGACGCATGTCCTGTAAACGCGCTCCTTGAAGCGGACCGGTGGAGAAAAGGGAGGGAATGGGAATATACAAAAACAGCATCAACTTGTCTCGCCTGCGGAAATGGCTGCGACATAACAATAAGCACAAAAGATAACAGCATAGTAAAAATAAATTCAGGGGCGGATGAAGAGTCTGTAGAAAAATACATCTGCGCCATAGGCAGATTCGGTTTTGACGCCTTATTGTCAGATCAGCGAATCACCGTGCCGATGAAGAGGGTTGGAAATGCTCTTCAAGAGACAACATGGGAAGACGCGCTCAGCATTGTCGCTGAAAAATTAAAATCCGCTAAAACAATGGGTGTTGTAAGCTCAGCCGGCATACTAAATGAGGACGCCTCCGCACTCTCAAAACTTGCTTCTGATGTTGTAAAGACAAAAGATATTGATACAACCTTAAGCCTCTATTCTGACGCTGATTCAATGAAGTCTTCAGATATCGTTGATATGGACAGCTCAGACCTTATAGTGCTTGCAGGGCTTGACCCGTCTCAGTGGAAAAGGGCTCTGCCTGCTCTCGATGCCGCTCTCAGAAAGAGGATCTCAAGAGGCGCAAAGCTGATCGTGATAAATTCCAATGATACAAAGGCAGGTACCGTGGCAGCAGTAAATATTATTGGAGATGAGGCAGCATCGCTTGCTCAGATAGTAAAATCCATTTCAGATAAAAGCGGTAAAGCAAGCAAAGATATGTACGCTCTGCTCTCGGGCATAAATACAACAGAGGATTCGGACAAGGCCGCTGAACTATTCACCGGAGCAAAATCCCCGGTCATCTTCTGCTCCCCTGCCCTCTTTAATGCTTCAAGGAATATCTCGTTGCTGACCGATGCAAGTGTTGTTGCTGTTCCCGTTGAAGCAAATGCAAGGGGTGTAATTGCAGCCGGTCTTGAGAGAAAAGGGATGAGTTATCAGGATATCATATCCGGAAAGACCGACGCGCTCTATGTAATCGGTGAAACGCCTGTTGACTCAAGACCTGATACAAAATTCCTTATTGTTCAGACTTCATATATGACCAGCCTTGCAAAAGAGGCTGATCTCATACTGCCTTCCGCAACATATCTCGAGTCTTCAGGCACTATGGTTAATTATCTCGGAAAGGTCAAGAAAGTTCATAAGGCTGTTCCGCCTGCTGGTGATTCAAGACAGCATAAGGAGATATTCGCCGATCTTGCTGAGGCTATGGGAACAGCGCTCAAGGCTTCAAAAGCCGGCGTTAAGAAATCCCTCAAGACCAAAGCAAAGGCAAAAGTCAGCCCATTCGAGAAGTAGTCAGGGCTTGATGTTGATCCGTCGGAATTTACG
>JACQXV010000327.1 GCA_016208715.1 Candidatus Woesearchaeota archaeon
TCCTTTTCAATGTGGCGATGATATGTTGATGCTCATTCTTCAAATGCAATGGATAAATCCCGGTTGACTGATTGTATTGAACGATGTCGGCATGCTCGATCGCCTGTTGAATTTCAATCAATTTTTCTTTATCAAGTGGTCTAACCCAGTTTTCAGCTCCGGGCCGGTCAAGGGAATTCAAATGAATCTTATCCGGCTGGATGATCTTGACGACTTTTTGAATTTCGGCAATTTCCGCTGATGCATCATTCATACCCGGTACGATAAAAATTTCAAGCCAAAGTTGTTTTGAATATTCATTTCTTAAATCGACCAGCCCCGAAATCATACGAGCTAGATCAAGCCGGGAATGCGGTCTGTTCACTCGCTGAAACATTTCGTCCGTGGCCGCATCCAATGAGGCTACAATGACATCCGCCTCCAGCACTTGCGCCCGCACTCGTTGATCATAAAATAAAGTGCCGTTGGTAAGCAGGGCGACCGGATAACGGGCATGCGCTGATTTTAAAAAATGGATAATTTCGCCGATTCCACTATGCAAGGTCGGTTCACCCGAACCCGAAAAAGTAATATGGTCCAGCTGAGGATCAGATGATAGAAAGGCGTCGAGTTCCTTTTTGATATCTTCCGGTTCAACATAGGCCTGCTGCTTAAGGGTCAAGTGGGTGGTCTTGCCGCATTCGCAGTATACACAATCAAGGCTGCATGTTTTATGCGGCATCACATCGACCCCGAGCGATATCCCCAAACGTCTTGAAGGAACCGGTCCAAACAAATAACGATAGCACGGCTGGGTATGATCAAGCATGCTCAATTAAATCCCGAACAGAATTTTTTCTCATCGCCACCCTGTCCGTTCCGAGAGGCAGCCGGATGGAAGAAAAATATATCTTATTGCTATCATACAATGATTCAAACGACAACTGCTTTCAATGGTTTTCATATAGAATATCGCTCTTGAGCTTGATTCGCCGGCCGGTTCAGTGTATCTACAAAAAGCACTCGGAGCTGACAATGATTCGGCATAAGATTGCGATATTCGATATATTATCAAACAGCTTCCGAAAATGGCAACCAGCATCGACGATTTTTCGTTCGCAATCAAACAGCGATAACAGCAGATTGAATTAAACCACATGCCCGCAGTCGATCAGATCGATCTGTCTGGTGTCAAACGCCTCGTTCTGGTTGACACCAGGCGCGGCCGACGCATCGGCAAGCTCTCTGAAGTGCTGGAAAGGGCCGATACCGAAATTCATATATACGATCATCATCCTCCGGGTGAGGACGATATCAAGCCCCATTATGAAGTGTATCGACCGACCGGGGCCACTGTCACCATTCTTACCCACATTCTCAAGGAAAAACAAATCCCTATTTCTCCGGAAGAAGCCACTATTATGTGTCTCGGCATTTATGAGGACACAGGGTCGTTTACATTTCCATCCACAACCGAACAGGATTTTCTAGCAGCTGCCTTCCTGCTGACAAAAGGGGCGAATTTGAATATCATCGCCGACCTCACCGCCCGCGAATTCAGTCCGAAGCAAATAGGCCTGTTAAGCGACCTTATCAAATCCGCCACCCATTATAAAATCAACGGAATCGAGGTGGTGATCTCCAGCATTTCAACCGAGGAATATATACCTGATTTTGCGTTTCTGGTCCATAAAATGCAAAAAATGGAAAGCCTGAACGCCATTTTCGCGGTTGTGCGCATGGGCAATAAAATCCACATCGTTGCCCGCAGCAGAATATCCGAAGTGAATGCCGCCGACATATTAATGGCGCTGGATGGCGGAGGGCACCCTTTTGCAGCCGCCGCCACGATTAAGGATAAAACCCTGGCACAAGTTGAAGTCATTCTGTTCGAATCGCTTTACCGGCATATCCGTCCGGCCCGGCAGGCATTTGACCTGATGTCCTCCCCAGCCATCACCACTCAACCGGACATATCCTGCAAGGCAGCCAGCCGCCTGATG
>JACQXV010000328.1 GCA_016208715.1 Candidatus Woesearchaeota archaeon
AACAGCCGTCCAACAGGGCGGTTTTTAATGCCAATCCTCGATAGGTATCATTCAAAAATGCAGTCGGTTGTAGAGCAACGTCAGAGCTGACCGATTTGAACAGTTTCATGACCCAGTCATACCTATCTTCCTTTTTTTTCCTGCTGACTGCTTAAAAACCTGGCAAATCCTGGGGCATCTTTAGTTTCATTAGTAGGCTTAGACTTCTCTTTTTGCCGATCAATCAGCCATTTCAAAAGAGCTGCAAGAGATCCAGAACCAAATATTAGTCCGCTAACTTCTTTCCAGTAGTTGGCAACTAATTGAGACATGGTATATCCAGGATTGATCTCTATCTCCCGTTCCTCTTTGAAAACGACCGTTTCCCGCTGGTAAGTATCCTGAACATCAGGTAGTTTCAAGTTGATAACTGCCAAGATAGTGATCGTAGATTTCCCTTGCTTCAGAGGCGTGACTTCCCACATCCAGAGAGTTGGGTCGCCCAGAATAACCGGCTGTTTCCCTGGAGTACTCGGGACAATCTGCCTAACTTTGAGCATGGTGTCATCAACAACTAGCTTGATTTCGACACCTAGTGGATCATAGCGAACGTTTTGCCTAATCTTCACCGACCCTTTGACCTGAAGTTGATCTAGCTCCTTCTGGGTGATAGTTTTGGCAATACCTGCCTGAATGATTACTGGAACGTTCGCCTTCATCCTGTCTGGAACAGTATGAAAGAACTCACCCCCTGGCAGAGCTGCTAATACTTTTTCGTATAGTTCCTCTGTTGTTTTCTGCTGCTCTAACTGTTGCTGTAGTTTTTCTCTTCGTAGGTTTTCTACTAGTGATGACGGTGCTTCCCATGTGAGGTCTGACTGGCTTGAGTCAGGGTATGGCTGGCTTGAGTCAGGGTCTGACTGGCTTGAGGGGTATGACTGGCTTGCGTTGGAGTCTGGTGTGACGAAGTCTGGTGTGATTGAGGAGCTTGGTTTTTTGATTGAGAATAAGTATGTATGTGTCATTACAATTAGAACCGAGGCAATCGCGATCGCTAAACTGAACCGTTTCCTTCGGGACATAGTAACCTCGCTTAGCAACTAGTTTCCAGCTTCGTCTTGTATGTCTGCTGTATGCCTTCTTGGTCCAAGAGCTATCGACCATGCGAATAGACCCACCCCCACGAGAAGGGTTCCGGTGATGAGACTTTGCCAATGGTTAATAAAAAACTGTTGCAAGGAGTAGTCGAGCCTACCTTTAACCATCACAGGTTCAGGATGAACAACATATTCTCGGCTGTAGCTTCGCTCCAATTCTGGAACGTTTACCTGCACTGTGGCGATTAAGGTCAAGTAGTGAATGTCTCGCTTGAGAGGCGTAACTTGCCAGCTCCAGATAACTGGCTGATCGTTGATGATGGGTGCCCTTTTGCCTTGTTGGATGGGTTGAATCTTAAAATCAGCGCTGTCACCAGAAAGTCGGATATCAATTCCAAGTGGATCATAGGGAACGCCCTCTCGAACAACAATCCCTCCCTGTCCCTGTAGCTCTTGCCGCAGTTGGGCAGTGACCTCTTTAGTAATTCCTGCCTCAATCAGAATAGGGCGATTGACCTGCATTTGAGCAGGCACATTATGAAAGAACTTGCCTTTTGATAGATGATCTAGCGTTTGCTGAATCGCCTGTTCCTTCTGCTCTGGTGTTAATGCTGCTAGATCTGCTGCTGAGGGGTTTGGGGCTGAAACATTAGCTTTAGGCGCACTGTTCCCACCTAATCTTGTATCACTAGATCTTCCAGTAGCGGAAGATCCGCCAAATTCTACCTTCCCTACTTTTTGATCAATCGAACTGGGTGCGGCAGGCTTGCCGGGAATTAGTGCTTTAGGAGAGCCTAATTCATCTGTAAGACGCTGTTCTGACACTTGAGACCCTAAGCATCCTTGCATCACTACCAGGGTCAGAGTCAACAGCACAGGGAGAAGAAAATGCGCTTTGGGGATTCGCATGTCTGAAAAGCCTGTAGAAATTCCGTTGCAATGTAATTAGAATAAACGCTCTTTAGCGTCAAATAAGCCGAGAATACTTAATTCAACGCGATCTCTATTCAGTTTTCGTACAAACCATTGGATTCTAGGTCAATTCTATGCAACCAAGATATTGGGGACTTCCTGAAGCTGTGCCCTTGTTCCGCAGATAGAAATTAAACATCTAGACATCTAACAACCTAAAAGTTCAATTAAACTAAGAGGTAACAATGCAAGATAACAGTTCTTCTCATGCACGATTTAACTGTCCAAAAAGGCTCCAATCTCACCCAGATTTCAGGGCAGGATTTTAACAATCAACTGATCTCGCTGTGGTTGCACCGCTACAAGAGCAAACACACGCGACGGGCATACTACAGAGACATTGGGTTATTCCTAACCTTTATTGGCGATCGCCCTTTAAGCACTGCCACCTATGCCGACCTGCAAGGATTTGAAGATTCGCTTGCATCGGGCAGATTAGCTCCAGCGACAATCAATCGCAAGATTCATGCACTGCGATCGCTGCTTACGTTTGGCGCTGAGAAGGTTAGGATGCTGCCGACTAATGTGGGAGTAGTTCTGGAGAGCCAAAAAGTGAAAGACGATTTAGCGCAACGGATATTGAGCGAGGAGCAAGTATTCAAAATGTTTGCCTTGGAAGCTGACCCGCGCAACCTTCAGATAATCAGGTTTCTCTACTACACGGGATGCCGAGTGAGTGAGGTTTGCTCTCTGAGGTGGAGAGACTTGCAGCCTAGAGGCGATCGGGAAGGACAGGTCACGGTCTATGGGAAAGGGGGCAAGACTCGCGTTGTGTTGCTGCCTGAAAAGATCTGGCGATCGCTCCAAGATTTGAAGGGCACTGCCGCATTATCTGACCCTATTTTTATCAGTGCAAAGGGTGGGCATCTTGACCCATCGCAGGTCTTCAGGATTGTGCAGGCAGCAGCGGCACGAGCTGGCATTGAAGGCAAGGTTTCTCCTCACTGGCTCCGGCATAGCCACGCCTCACACTCAATGGATAGAGGCGCACCGTTGCATGTGGTTCAAGCCTCGCTAGGCCATTCCAATCCAGCCACAACTGGGCGATACCTTCACGCACGTCCTGGCGACGGATCGGGCAGGTATTTAGGCTAGACATTCAGATGTCTAAGCTTTCAAACATTTAAGTGTTTAGACATTCAAAAACTTAGCTGCCTGGATGGATCACGAACGCGGTAGAATCCTGCCATCACGACACCCAGAGCCATGATAATCACGATCGCATCCTTCAAGGGAGGAGTCGGCAAATCCACAACTGCACTTCACCTGGCAGCTTACTTCCAACTGAAAGCACCCACGCTGTTAGTTGACGGTGACTTAAATCGCTCCGCTCTACAGTGGGCGGCGGCAGGGCTACTGCCATTCAAGGTCGTGGATGAGAAGGCAGCGGTCAAGGCTGCGCGGCAGTACGAACACATTATTGTGGATACACCCGCTAGACCTGATCCAAGCGACCTCAAAACATTAGCCGAAGGATGCGACCTACTGGTGTTGCCTACTTCGCCTGACGCTTTAGCTATGGGCGCAATGCTGCAAATGGTCGAATCGCTTCAGGGATTGACGGCTGACTATAAAATTCTGTTAACTCTTATCCCGCCACATCCTAGCCGAGTTGGAGAAGAGGCAAGAGCAAGTTTGGAGCGAGCAGGGCTACCACTATTCAAAACTGGCATCAGACGGCTTGCTGTGTTCCAGAGAGCTGCTTTAGAGGGAGTGCCAGTGAACCAAGTCAAGGGCGAGAGTATGAGAAACATTGCCTGGGATTGTTACCGGGCAGTGGGCAAGGAGATATTGCCATGAGCCAGAAAAAGGAGTCGGGCGGCAGTCGATTCGACGGATTACTGAAAGCGGCTAAAGCACACCAAGAAGAGGCGAGCGATCCAGACCTGAAGCCCCAACCTGCCGAAGCAGACAGCAGCATTGCCAAACATAAAAACCCAGACTATCAGCGCACAACTCTGTACCTACCTAAGCGGCTCCATCGGAAGCTTAAGGCGGCAGCGGCTGAGAGCGATCGGGAGATGAGCGACATCATGCAGGAGCTGGTAGAGCAATGGCTTGAGTCGAGGCTAGATGTTTAGATGTCTGAATGTCTGAAAACTTGGACATCTGATTTTGCAACCACAGGGGTGTTCTGGGCAATATCCGGCTAGACTTTCTTGGATTAAAGGAATCGATATGTTTATTCAGCACCGCCAGATTACAGCCCAAGAATATTTTGAGCTAACTGGAAAGCAGCCTACACAAGAGCCAGAGCAGAAGCCGCAAACAGAACCTCACAAACTTACGTGGAGTGGTACTACTCTCGGTTCCCGCCGCCTCACCCCTCAAGAAGTGAAGGAGTATGAGGAAAGCCGCAAAGCTTACAGCCCAATTTCGCCATTGGGAGGGATTATCAAATGACTCCCATTCAGCAAGCGATCGACAATGTTCTGAAGGGCAAGGTGAGATCGACCGACTACACCTTGCCAGCGTTAGAGCCAGATGAGGATCAGCCGACTCGCAAGCAAGAGCGAAAAGAGATTCGGCAAGCCCTAGCCAACGTCCTCAAACGCCGTCAGCCACGCAAGAGCTGACGCAAATCAGGCATTGGCTTATTGCCAAAAAGGATCGATGTCACCAGGAGGCAGAAGCTTCCGTGAGTTACGGAGTCGTCAGGGAATGCAGGGGCTAGGAGCCGATTCGTTCGCTCAACCCCAAGCTTGCCGGAAAGAGTAGTGATGGTTGCAACGTGGAGTTTAGCCAGTTCTGCCCACCTCTCTTCGTTTTTCAGTTCTACTAATTTCTCCCCTAAAACCTTCAGATCGACTCTGGAGGTTTGTTTTTTAAGCTTTTTCATGTCGTTTATGCAGATCCAATTTTGATACCTGAATTTTGCCCAAAAACTAGCTATATCAAGGGCTTTAGGTGATCATGCGCCAGTTAGAAACGACCCAAGCCTCTTCCAATTCCTCAGAAACCGCTCGGTTCAGAGCGCTTAAGCTGGGCACATCGACTAAGACAATAGCGCCAGCGTGTTCTTGAAGACGGTTGTTCCAAAGCTCGCAGTCGAAGGCGTAGCGACCATTGCCGATGTGGAGGGGCAGCTGGGGCAGTTGAGGCAGCTGATCGAGTGTTTGCATGGGTGGAGTGATTGAGTGGGTTGATACTCGAATCGTCGTACCCAATCAACAACCCATACAATCGGTGGAATGCTTGCACCGTCTGAGTTTTGATAAATTTTGTCTGAAGTTTTTTGCTAAGATTAAAATGCTAACGAGCAGACGCAGCAACAAGGGAACCGCCGATTCTTGAAAGGATCAGGCGGTTTGTTTTTGGATCACGATGTTCGTCTGCTGGTGGGTGTGATTCACTTCAGATCGCTGCACATCAGCTATGCCGCTTCGGGTACGCTCCCAATAGACTAACGCTGCAAAATGCCCGCTCATCGCCAATTGCAGAATTTTCTCGGCTATGCGGAGGTTTGCTTGAGCCATACCTACTGCAAAGGATTGTCGTGTCCGCTGGTCGTGCCTTTTGAGGTTGTACAAGCTACGCAATGAGATCGGGTGCCCAAGGTCGGTGAGCATCTCGGCGATCGACTCCATCGTGCAGCCGATGCTTGCCATCAATTTCACGTTGCTTAATGCTTCATCGGTCAGTTTAATTTTTTGTCTGGGCATGGGCTTCACCTGTTGCTACAAAGCGATTTTGCCCATGCTGCCTGTTGGAATAGGGCGGTATGGGCAATTGGGTTATGGTGACTGTTCCAATTGGCTATGCCACCAGAATGCGACTTTCCCTTCTCGCTCTAGTTTGTAGAAGTGCTGCGCCTCGCCGCCAGGGTTGGAGATGTGTCCAGTCGTGTTGTCTGTGATTACGCCTTCCTGAACCGATAGAACCCTGTATACGATTGGCTCATCTTCATAAGTGCCATCTTCCCGCAACTTGCGCTTCAGTTGGACGAGGGTATTGATCGGAAATGGTGTAGGGGTCATATTTTCGTATCTCCTTTAAGTTGAGTGATTCTGCCCAGGTCAAAGAGATGTCAAAGCCTTGAGCTGCACTGCACGAAACCAAGCAGAATCAGCAACCAGCTCATCTACATTGGTGAATGGCTTTTCCTGGCTCTGAGCGCCGTCACAGTGGGCGAATGCGTACTCAAAAACATAATGACGAGGAGCAATTGCCCGACCAGTCACGAACACGCCGCAGCCGCTTGCTCGATCGAAGCCGATCAGGACGCGATAGGGGTATTCACACTTCATCGAAATTTCGAGGTTGAGGCGATCGCGTAGCTGTTGGGTCATTTGACGCGGCGTTTGAATCATTTTCCGAATCCTTAGAATTTTGTGGGGCAATCTCGCCTGCCCCTATGCGCTAAGTGATTCGATACCTATATCTTATCCCTTGTTAACGAGGGATAAAAGCTTATTTGATGAATTTCCCATGAAGATGTATCCCTGGTTAACTAGGGATAGAATGGAGTTGCTGCATGACGAGATCATAGTAGGCTGGCATATAGCCGCCATCTGGCAAGCGAAGCGGCTCTAACCTTTTGCGTATTAACTTGTCCTCTAATGAGCTGTACCGATAATAAAGGCGGATGAATTCTTCTCTGTCTAAGAAGCCTTTTTTCTGAAGTTTTTTTGCGACTTTCAGCACAGCACTCCAATCAGCTTGCAGCCTCTCTAAAAGTGGCTTAAGGCAATCCTCCACAAGATCAGGTAGATCAAAGCAATAGATGCCAAACTCTTCCTCAATATCAGTTATGTCATCTACAAATTCGTGGAGCCACAAAAAAACATCAAGGTCGTCTTCATCAAGGTCACATTCATCTTCTTTACGAAGAAGCATCCATTCAGCCACCAGCCCAGCCAGCGAGGTTAAAATCATGTACTTGGGATTGGAAGCCCCATTCCATTGAATAAGGCAAACCCCTTTAGCATCTGGGTATTCCTCTGTCGAGCCGATATGTATACCTTGAATCTTTACGCCCAGGCTATGAGCAATAACTGCATGTCCGATTTCATGAACCGCTGTGACGTAATTTTGGTCGAGCATTTTTACCTCATCAAGTTTTCCATGTTCTTATTATACCCTTGTTAACAAGGGTATAGACGGGTAAAAGATGGTAAAATATCTGGATTTGATAAAGAGTCTATAAAATATATCCCTTGTTAACGAGGGTATAATCTTATATAGGCAGCTATATAGGAGACAACATGGCAAATCCAAATCCGCTCCAGACTCAGGACTTTATAGCCCAGCAAATTAAGCCGACAACTGGCGAAGCTTTCGGCAGGGTGATTGGCGTGAGGTTCCCTGCTGCGGTGGATGAAGCTTTGCAGGAGATGGGCAGTGCCAAAACTGATTTCATTCGAGCGGCAGTGCAGGAGAAGCTGGCCGCCGATGGATTGCTATCGCAAGAGTTTTCATCCGATCGGTTGAAAAGTCTGACCGAGATAGAGAAGCTGCCGGAGCCAGAACCAGTAGAGAAGACCAGCAAGCGCCCAGCTCGACGGCGCAAAGCTGCCACCACATCGACCGAGGACAAGGCTGAGTTTCGCACTGGTCAGACGGTGAGGAATCCGGCTGGCTGGCGCGGTTGGATCGTTAAGCTGCTGGACGATGGCAAGGCGATCGTTGATTGGGAAGGGCAGATCAGCGGCGATGAGATTCCGTTGCATTTGCTGAGGGCGATCGACTAACAAAACAAAGCCGCCCAACCTCGTAGTGGAAGACGCGAGCGGCAGATGCCCTAAATCCAGGTGTCCTGATAGTGCCCATTCTTCACCCAGCGCCGATCGTCGGAATAGCAGTGCTGGCTTGGGATTGAAGGCAGTTTTGGTGAGGGGGAAGGCTGCAAGATGCTGCACTAAAACGCTCAGGACTTTCTGAAATCCTCATGGGGCAGGGTTTTGAGGGTGCGGAACTAAAACATTTCAAAAAACGTTCGGCTAGACTGGGCGCACAGCCTTTCCTGTGGGTGGGTTAATCCTGCGGGAGCTGCTGATAATCGAAGGCGATCGCTTCTTATAGGGGTGGTCGCCTTTGCCATGTTTTCTAGACATTTGAAGTTGTCGGATCGGGCGACAACCTTCCTGGGCATTTGAAGTGTCCACAGCTTTCAAACACTTGGCTCTACAATCGCCAGCCCAAAGAGTCTACAGATCCGTAGACTCTTAGAATCCCAAGGCGGCACGATTAATCTAGAGAAAACCTCCACGCTTTTGAAGTTGTCACACCAGGGGACAACCTCATGTCGAATCGGAAACCCCTACCCAGCAAGGCTTTGAACCATATCAACGCCTGTTTGATGTCGAACCGAAAAGGAAGTGAGTGAGACAATCTCACTAGCATCGTTCAAGGTTTGCACCCTTAAAGCCTTGCCCCACAGATGCTTCAGTCAATTTTGAGGGGGTAGGTTTGCACCTCAAAGGGTATCACTTGAACATATCGCGGATATAGCGGCTGTGAGAGCGTTGTAAGAGGGGCGTGAGAGGGATTGGAGCCAGAGAGCGGTTAAGGCTTGCTGAGAGCGATTTTGAGGGGGTGTGGAGAGTCTTAAAAACCTCCCCAACCATTGCTTTATGCCGTCGCCACTTCTTGAAGTCGGTAGATATTCCGAGCTAAACCCCTAAGACTGACTCCGGTCGCTTAGAGGCATATTTTTAGATAATTTGTCTACGTTTGTCTACGAAATGGTAGACAAAAACTGCCAAATAGTAGACAAAAAGTAGACACCTCTAAGCTATATATATCAATAATTTGAGTGTATTTTTACTATAAATAGTAGACAAGTTTTATCTTTATTGAATTTAGTAATTCTCTTATGACTTTTTATTATCTTGGACTCTTATGGAAAATGTCTACGTTTTGAAACTCTTATAGAAAAATGTCTACGTTGTCTACCTTTTTTGTGTCAAACCTTTACCTGGCAGAGGTTTCAAGGTTTTATTTTGTCTACCTTTTGTCTACGTTTTATAAAAGCTTAAATGGCTGAAATCCCTGTAAACAAAGAAGGGTGGCAAATGCCACCCTTGTCTACCTTTTTGTCTACGTTTTCTGTCTACTCTTCTGCATCAAGGGCGTTCATTGTGAATCGCTTACCTTCCAAAATTCCAAGCCCCATCTTCTCTAAAGCCTTGAAGTGCTTCAGGATTGCGGTGCTGTCAGAATTCTTGCCATCCTTGAAGAAACGCACACCACGACGAACGTCTACCGCTGTGATGCTTCCCTTCCGCTTTGCAAGTTCCAGAATTTTAGACTGGATGGCGCTTAAGTCACCAGCCGCTTCAGCTCCAATTCTGTGGATCAAGTTCACCTGGATCATTAGGAAGCTGGCTACCTTGACCGCTGCTTTCATGGTCTTTTTACTGATCTCTTCTGGCGGCTGGCGCAGACCCTCGACTGCGCTGTTCAGTACGTGCAGCGCTAGGGCGATCTCTCCAGTGTTGAACTTTGCCTTGTTGTAGACACTTCGCAGTGCTGGGCGTGATTCGTTGAGCCGTCGCTCATCCAGCTTGTCAAACCAATCCCGGTAGATCTCCTTGGCTTCGCTGCTTAGTTTGTACACCGTGGGTTCGTAGTGCCCAATGCGAATGTATGCCTCGTAAAGTGCTTGCTGGAGTTCTTCGTAGTCAGACGAATCTTCGTCTACATACGGCATAGGCAGCACAGGCAGGTAGACCCATAGAAACCTAGCCCAGAAGCCGGATTCATCCGAGAAATCTTTCATCAACTGCCGCAGTACACCTGGAGTCGTGGCTCCGACCACAGAGTAGGAAGATTGAGCTGCTGCCAATCTTTCAGTCTTGCGATTTACCTTGATGGGCGATCCATCACGCCCTGATAGCATTGTTTCACGGTCATTACCCTTGCCACCTTTGTACTGCCCCATGCCAGTGACTACTGAAGATAGTTCGTCCAGGTAGATGGCAAAGCCATGTCTCTGCTTAGATATAATCCCAGTGAGAGCTTCTGTGGTGTAGTTTCCTGTCCAGTATTCACGCGGGGTCGGCTCCTCTAGATCGACTTCGCCAGCATTTCTAGCGCGATCGTATTCTGCTTTTTCTGCGTTGTACTGTGATTCGGATTCATTCTGAAGTCTAAATATGGGTTTCAGAATGATCTTCTGTGTAGGCGATTTGGCTGAGCCAGACTCCCCGCAGATACCCCCAAATAGAATGCTCTGAGCGTTGCCTCCGGTTGCCGCCTGCAATTGAACTTGGGTTCCTGTGCGACAGAGTGAACTGGTGACGCACAGCAAGGTAATCAGGAAAGCTGAAGGCTTAGAACCCAAATATTCAGCCATCTTGTCTATACGTCCGACAAGGTTGTGATGCAGGACTGACTTGAGCGGAAGATCGTAATCTTCATAGGTTGAGAGCTTCTCAATTTCTTGTTTGCGCTCATCTAGATCATCGTCAAAATCGACCTCTTTTCGGAGGTCTTCGAGAGTCCGTCGAACCTCATTGGGCTGGTATCCAGACTTCTGGGCGATCTCCAGAATTTCGCAGTCAGTTTCAGAGTCGGAAAGGTTTTTGTTTGACAGCTCCTGGATAGCGCTCAGAAGATCGAAGTTAGGATCAACGCCAGCACGTATCGGTGAAACCTTGCTGGATTTAGCTCCGACATGACTTGAATTAAGTCTGACCATGCTGCCTTGTGGCGCTGCTTTAGCTGCCGACTTTACCAGAGCCTTCTTGTCTTCTTCGTTTTGAGGAGCCATAGCCAAAAAATCTTCAGTTGAAATGTTGCGGATCTGGCTGAAATCACTGATCTGATCGATATCGTTACCCTTCTCGATTTGTCCCCACCAGCAAACCTGTACGTTAAAGCCCCAGCCCTCAATAAGACGTAGGGTATTCTCGTACTTGCTCATTACGTCGCGGTTTGTGAGCATCCCCGCATCAGGATAAAGCTCGATAACCTCAACACCGCCCATCTGTTCAGACAGCACCTCAAGCGATTCTTTGAGTGTTTCCGGCGACTTCGGGAACATGCCGCCAGCAGCACCGATAAAGGGAATTCCGATCCACTCAGCACCCAAAAATGGCTTTGCCCCAGTACCCTCAGCCAGTCCGATCGCTTTGCGTTTTAGTTCAATGGGGTGGCGAACGGTCAGAGGTGGTTCGTCATTGGGGAGGTTGGGGCCTTGCCCAGTTGGGGTCTTCTTGGTATAGCTACTCAACCAGTAGTAGCGATTCTTCTGCCCTTCCTCCAGGCGACGACGACGCACCTGGAAGCCAGCGATATGTCCGTGAACATCTATGCAAGGGCACAGATAGCCAACCGCACCAGTAACCAGCCCAAGACCGCTTAGATTCACACCTGGGAGCAGGTGCGGCAGTTCAGCCTCAAGCTTTTGCCACTGCTGCACTGACACAAACTGAGAACGCTTGATCTGATGGTCGTCCATTCCGCGACTCACCAAATTAGCGCGATCGTCTGGGTGGAGCTTCAGTTGCTCGATGATCTGGCGATAGTAGGTGTCGCGCTCGGCAGCAGGCATAGAATTAGCAAGCTGCTCCTCACGCTCTTTACGACGGCGCTCAAGCTTCGCTTGCTGGTCAAACCTCCACTGCTCCTTGCGTTGCTCGTCCCAGTCGTCTTGGGCGACAACCAGTACACCCCACTGCGAGCCACTTTTTCTTCCGGTGAACTTCCAGCCTGGAGCCGCATCCGACTCACCGAAAGACTTCATGCAAAGGATTTTGTCTGGATTGTCCGCAAGTTGGCGGCAATCACCGTCTGTATCACCGCAATTTTGGCAGGGGTTGTTAGGCTTCGATGGAATAAAGTTCGACATTACGCCACCTCCCGATCAGTCGAGGTGGACGCGGAAGATTTCCAAGAAATAGATACAAAAAGCTTGTCGTCGAGCCAAAAATCAGACACAATTGACATAGGTACGCCTCCGTGGCGTTCTTAATCTATTTTCAAAAACCCCTTGAGAAGATTCCCCAATCTTTTGATCTCAGGGGGTTTTTCAATGGTCACGCGCTTCGCTCTGAAGGAGATGTGCGCCGTATCCGTAGTCAAGCCGCTCCATCTGGGCAGCTATTAAACAGGGAGCCTAGCGGACTACAGGAGTTTTGCTGTTCAACTCAAGCTCTAGGCGTTCAGCGACCCATTCGCGCAGCAAGGCAGTACGCTCCACCCCCTGCTCGTGGCATAAATCTTCCACCGCTTCAAGCAATTCATTTGGCAATCTAATAGTTGCCGTCCTGGATATTTTTGATAGCCTGTAATCCGCTTTCATGTTCAGTACCAAGTTTTGTTGTGTACAACTCTTAAAACATAGCAGTATATCTGTACTATTGTCAAGCTCAAAGCTTTGCCCCACTTGACATCTAGCGTTTTATACGACTACGATATTGATTCTCTTGATCCTCAATTCCTATATAAGTTTCCGGCGTGTAGTACATTTGTGTTACATAAGCAAAATTTATACACAAGCTAAAAATGATAAGAAATATTCATAAAAGCGCTGAGCTTTACCAACTGGTGAGCTTGGCGCTTTTTTCAATTCCTGCTAACCAGCTGCTCAACCAGTCGCGTCAACCTGTTGACCGTATCAGTTTGAGCCTCGGTCGTATTGGCGATGCGCTCAACCTGGATTTCAAGCCGCGTTACACTCTCTGATAAAACACCAATCTGAGCAGTCAGGGCGTTGATGTTTTCGTTGGTTTGGCTCAGCGCTTGCCTATGGATGTCAGCGAAATCCACCAGTGTTTCTAACGTGCGCTCTACGAATGGTTTAGACATTGGGCGATCGCTCCTTACTCCTCATCAACAGGGATCTGAATGTCATCAATTTTTATGCCGTACTCCTTTTCATAGTCGGCAAACACGCGATCGAGTAGCCGCTCTAATTGCTGCGTCGCGTTCAGGCGTTCACGATAAGCCACCTTCTGCAACTTCAAGTAGAGTTCGTCGCTAATGTTGAACGTCCGGCGACTGGCTCCCGGCTTCTTCCTAGACATCGTGCTGCCGACCATAAAATTAACCCTCTAATCATATACGTCAATTATCAACCTATAACACTTATGCCGTCATCACGATAGGCATACGGCATAGTTATAGCTGCCTCGTACTATCATAAGTTTATTGTATGCCTTTCATATTGCTATCGTATGTCGAGTAGTCTATAACTATTACATGGGGCAAGCGAACGCCTCCAGACGGCAGTAGAACGCCACCCGCACGAAAAACGATCGCCTAACCCGTTCAGAAGCGTTCGCAGCCAGTTCCATCAACGTTCAAGCCCGTTCAGAAATAAGGAAGCTATGGAATCTGAGAATCGTTTAAGTCTTCATGCATTTTGCCGTGACAATGGACTCGCAAAATCAACCGTTTACGAGCGCTGCAAGCTGCTAGGAATCAGCACATCCGAAGGGTTATCTGTGGATGACTGCAATCGCCTTTGCCGTGAGTTCAAGTTCAAGCCAGTTCAAGTTCAAGCAATTCCTGAAGCAGTATCGTCCACTCGCCCTCATGTTGAATCTGGCAATCATCAGATTGTTCTCTCTGCTCCAAGCTTGCCAGCAACATTAACCCTCGAAAACCTTCGCAGTGGCTCCGTTACGTCGATCGCTGACCCTCTAAATGTTGCAGCATCTTTTCTGCAAAATGCAGACGCGCTAATTGCAGCAATGAATGGAGATTTGCAACGCCGCCAGCAGGAACTACAGCAGACTGCTACTGCCAAAGACGCAATCGCACAGAAAGCACAAGAGCTGAAGCTTGAGAGCCGTCTGTACCAGCAGAACGCCAATGCGATCGACCAGGCGCAAACTCAGGCAACTACTCAGCTAACGACCGCATTAGAAGCGCTGCAAGCCTTCACAAAAAAGCCGGATGGGGAATCGGAGTCATCATCCTAACCTGTGCCCTGGCAGGTGCATTCTACCGCTATCAGCAACTCGATCGCGCTGCCAATGATGCGCTGTGGGAGCTGCAACACGGATCGAAGGATGCAGCCGCCGCAAAGCTCCGAAACCTGTCCCCAAAGCAATAAGCCGATCGCCTTTCTTTCGACGGGCAGACGATCGGCTCTACCTCCCTCCACTACTAAATTTCAGGAGATTTTCTAATGCTAAACGAAAACGATCGCTCTTACCTGCCTGACGAGGTTTCAGGTGAAGCCATCCGCGAAATCTTTGGAAACACGCCCGACCTAACGGCAGGTTTGCAGTCCCTCAGACAAGACATCGACGCTTCAGATCTTCGCTGGGATGCAGCCTTTACAGAATTGGATTCAATGCTTGCCGAGTTGCGCTCTATCGGAGAGGCATCCGAGCAATGAGAACAATTTTGGTCATCATTGGCGGCGCAATGCTGGGCTATGCCGTGAGTGCCTACCGGATCGAGCGAGTGGCAGAAGTCCATATACAGCAAAACATTCAGCAGATTGAAGCCACTCGATAATCAACACTTCAGGAGAGAAACATCATGAGCGGGTACCAAGTAAACGGATCGAGTGATTACTTCTACGGCGGATTTGAAGAAATGCCCGTACAAGACCGGAATGAGGACGCATCCGCCCTCTCGATCGAAGAAGCATTCAAGGTCGCGGCACAAGAAACAGCAGCGTCTTTTTTCCAGCATGGCGGTGGCAGTTTCGATGCCGCCGACAGCTACACGGTTCAGCCCCAAGGCGACTGGTTTAGCGCGAACTAGCTCAATCTCAATTCGCAGATGGGGCGATCGCCTCGCCCCTCTTACCCATTTCAGAGGAATAAACCATGCCCTGGCACATCTTCGACCAAACCCCACAGACCGACAGCTACACCGCTGAAACCGACGCAGAGGCAGAGCGCTATCTCAACGGCAATATCCCTACAATCCGCACTACGAGCCTGGTTAAGGGGTTCGTGAAAGTCTCAGAAGCGCAACTCACTAAGGAAGCTGAAGCCTTAAAACAGCGCAAAGAATACCAAAAGAGGTTTGAGAAACTGCTTCAGCTTCGCGCCGAATGGGAACAGCAAGATTCTCAGGCAATGGTCAGCCTGGGGCAATACCTGGGCACCGCCATTAAGACGCTGACTGAGAAAAAGCTGTCACTCAAGGCATTGAAGGTGATTCAGGAGCAACAGCGCTTGCCATTGGCTAAAGCTGACTCCCAAATTATCGAAACGAAACAGAAGGTTGATGAATCGATCGCCCAACTCCAGCAGCAGCGTGAGAAGGCAATCGAAGAATGGAAGAAAAAGCGCTAAGCCAATTTCCGGGTGCATCTATGCCGTTTATCAAAGGATTTTGAGCCATGACCCACTACCGTCACACAGACCCAGATCAATTACAGCAACGCCTATCATTCACGCTCCCAAAGCTGCTTAGCTACGGGATTCTAGGTTTCACAGCAACACACTTCTACGGCTATCTGGTGGTCACGCAGCCCTGGTTTAGCTCCATTCACTACGGCATCTGGGCGATCGCCCTAGCTGTACTGGCATTGATCGGTCTGAAGTGCTGGCAGTCATACCGCGCCGGACAACCGATGTTAGATCCGGCAACAGCAAAGCTTTTGATATTGGTGGTGACTCTCTTGATCGCATTAACCGTTGGCGGTTCTCTTGCCTTCTATCACCTGGCAAGCCTTTGAGGAATGAGTTATGAAATTTTCGATCGACAGCCTGATTCAATCAAAAGTTTTCTGGTATTGCAGCTCCACCGCAATTGCCGCAGTGCTGGCAGTTGCGCCATTAGCTTGTAAGTGGGATAAGGCGACCACTGAGGCTGGTTTTATCGGCTCCGCTGTGACGATTGGCGCGTCTGTTGCCTTGGCTGGAGAAGTAGAGCGCAAAGCCACTCTGGTTAAGGTGCGAAACAATATTGAGACTCGCCTTGAAGTATCTGAAGCCGCCCACATCCTCAACCATGTCCGAGCATCCCAGGCGCGTGAGATCGAGATGCTATTGGGGCAAGAGGGCAACGGACTTGACGGCATGATGGCAGCGCTGAAGTCAGTTGACGCAATCCCTCAGATGTTAGCTGCTGCTCAGGCGATTGGGCAATTACCCGCAAGCCAGACTGAACTGATTCCCACCGAAGACCTCGCACAAACACTCGCAACCGAGCGCAGCAGTGGCACTCTGATCGTGGCTCCAAGTGGCTGCGGCAAAACCCGGTTGCTGCAACAGGCGATCGTTTACGCCAATGCCCACTATAAGGGCGATGCCGACTTCTGCATCCTGGATAACAAGGGCGATGAGTCTGGGTGGTTAGGTCTGGAGAACGATCGCGACACCCTAATCTATGATGACGAGTCTAAAACCCCTGAAGCTTATCAATGGCTCCAAGGGTTGAAGCAACGGCTGAAGGCTGAAAAGCCCTCGCTGCCTACGATCGCTGTGATTGACGAATGGAACAATGGCTTAGGCACCGCTGCTGAGCATGACGAGATAACCGAAGGGCAGCAGTACGCCAAGCTGATGAAAATTGCAGCTAAGGGCATCGTCACAAAAGGCAGAAGCAAAAGGGTTTACGGCTGGATGACGACCCACACCCCAAAGACTGATGAGATTGGCATGGACTCAGCCACCCGGCAAAGTCTGAACATCATCATTCTGGCAAGGGGCAACAAGCTTGGATTGATTGCCAGCGTACTGAAAGGAACTTACACCTTTGTGGATGACGACCTGATTCGGCAAAGCCTTGCTCAGACTTTTCAAGAGTTCATGCGGAACCCTGACCCAAACAGCCCGATCGCCCTCACGAATCTATCAGGTCAATGGCGACTGGTGAAGCTGCCACCCTACCCAGATGAGCATCCACCGCTCGATCGTAAAGCGTTCAATCAATCCACCGCTGAAATCCTGGATGAAGACTCACTAGAGGCAATTGAAGAAGCCGTGAAAACAACAAACCGAAACCAGTTGGAACTGCTGTTTAACCTGGACGCAGAGTTAGGCGCGATCGATCCATCAGAGTTGAATACTGAGCAGTTGAACAAGCTGATTGAGGAGAAGCGAGGCGAAAACAGAGGGGCGATCGATCAGGGTGTAAGTAAAGGTGAGAGCAAATTTACTGCACTTGAAGCCAAGGTGCATAGCGCAGCGGTTGATCAGGAATCTGGCGTTACAGCTCGGCAGATCTACCAACTTGGTTTCGCCGAGTTTAAGGGGAGTTCTTACGCTGATTCTATCAAGGCTATTCAGGACGTTTTTCTAACACTTGAGAGCAAGGGCGTAGGGTACATAGTCGAGGATAAGAACACACAGAAATACCTTGCAAAGTGCGGTGCGGTGTAGGGCGTAGGGTGGTGTAGGGTAAACGTTCAAATCCTTATGCTATAGGGACTTAGCTACCCTACGCCTTTACCCTACGCTTACCCTACGCCCTACGCCTGTCCACCCTACGCCCTACGCCCCACCCTACACCTAATTTTAGGATTAGGCGATTCTACAAACTACCCACCAAACTATTAGAAGTTCCTGAAATGTCACTGCAATTATTGAACGCGATCACTTCCACACTTAAGCAACAATTTCCACGCGCAACTGACGCTGAGATTCTTGCTCAAGCATCCAAAATATATCGAGAGGCTTTAAGATCATCCGTCAAGTTTTCCAAGGTACAGCAGCAGCAAAGACAGCAGCAGATTGAATGGCTCCGAAGAAACATTGAAGAAGACGGAAAGCGATTAAAACAGAGAACTAAACCTAAAGGGTTGTTTGGCATATTTGGAGGCAGTGATGAACCGCAGTGAAGCCAAAAGAATGCTCTCTCGGAAGTTTCGATCGCGTCCTGGTAAAGACGATCATCTGCTGTTCTATTCCGAGGCTGGTCAATTCATTTTCGGTTTGGCAGTTTGCACTCGCAGCAACGGGAAATGTCTGCCCAGGTCGGTGGCAAGGCAGGTACGGGAGCTTTGCGGGTGAGTTCTTAAAGGCTTTGCATTCCTAGAAAAGGCCAAATATTGTCTATATCCATGTTTGTACTAAGAAGATGACTTACTTCATCTTCTTTTAGACTACATATGTTGCTTTTCCACAAATCTCTTACTCGTGCAACTAGAAGCTCGTCATATCCTGTGGCTACCAATAAAGCTTTTATAAGATAAAGCTGAGATATTCTAGCCGCCTGCCAAGCTTGTGGTAAATCGGCACCAGAGTAAGTTGTGTTCAATATGTCTCTAATAGCTTCTTCAATGGTCGCCTCTGCTTGATTGGGATCGACTTTCATACTCAAATATCTCTCGCGCTAGGCTGGTTTGATTATAAGAATGATAACTAAAATGCCTTGAAGCAAACCTACAGATAAAAACAAACCCAGCCATACTCGCTATGGCTGGGTGCTATCTCTTCCTAATCGAATCCTCAATCATAGCGGCTCAGACATTCCATGTCTGCCGCCACTCGTCATTGATATCAGAAAAGTGCTTTGCCCTTTGCTAGTTCGGAAATCCGTACCGAGAATCATGGTACCTCCGTACTCATGGCTGTAAAACCTGTGTATCTTTAGAGCAATGTTGCATCACCTACCCCTATGAAAAGCCTTACCGTTCTAGTTGATAACGTAGAACCCGTTCAGGAGCCTTTTTTAACCCAATTCTTTGAGGTTTATTGGGATAGAATTGCCTTGGCAATTCCGGTCGTATCGAGTGAGGCTTTTGAAGAACAAACTTACTTTGATGTGATCAACCGGGGACATCGAGTGGACTGGCTGTTTGCCATCATTAACAATCCTCTTCATCCGCTTGACGTTGATTGGGTCTGTCTGCGTCCTCGACAGGAGCACCCTTGGGGTTATGGAAATCATCCGGCAACAGATAATTTTAATGAGGGAGGATCAACAGTCTGCTTGTATGAAATGCTCTCCTTGATTGAATTGCTTTCTGAAGATGATCGGGTTGCAGAGTATTGCAAATTCTTCCCAGAGCTGTATCTAGATCATCCTCCTCAGACGTTTTCTTACTACACTACTAACCTCTTTGGATGCGCTCGGAGCTTGATGTCTCCAAACCGTGCTGCGTTTGCGCCACATAAACTTGACCGCCATAAGTTCTCTACATTTGTGTGCTTAGGTCTTTACGGCTCTAGTAACGAGTTGTTGAACATGAACTGGCATGTGGAATCACTGATTAAGACGGGTTCTTGGACTGCCACAACATCTGAGTTGGCTGATAAAGCTACGCTGGCTTTGAGATTGTCAGGCAAGAGTGACGAGTTCACGAAAATTGCTCCTCTTAGTGCCTTTGCTCAGTGGAATTTCCGCTCCAAAAACATTGAGTTAGAGCCGTTGCTGATCCGGATGAATGAAGATGTTCTGCTCTGTCACCCACAATTAGAGCGTTCTTATGCACATGATGCTTTCTTTCTCGATTGTAATGAGCAGACAATCGAACGCTATGGGGCAAACTCGCGAAGCGCTCAGCCTACTCTGAAAGCCTGGGGACTTCATCCAGAGGATGGTCGATTATCGTTCTTGCCTCGTCTAAGGTAATTTAGGGTGAGGATTTTGTTTCAACCACGGAAACAAAATCCGTTCAACATGCCAATGAATTAAAAATACAGCCGCCCTTCATGCAAGGGGCGTTTTTTTTGCGTGTGGAGAGGTGCAGCGTGACGGCTTAGGTGTGGCGTCTACCCCTAAAGCTGATGAAAGCTTCCACCGTTTTTGCAGCCTTAAGCATCACCCTTGTACTCTCAGGCTGTTTCTGCCCCAACCTAGACCTAGAATCGCTGTCCGATCTTGCCGACGCTGCTGCTTCTGTTATTGAGGTGGTGGAGAAGCGGAAGGCTAAATAGTCAAAAAGCAAAGCCCTACCAAGGTTGTGGTGATAGGGTTTCTCATTGCCCCAGCAACCGTCCATCAAGGGCGGTTTTTTAGTGAAGTTGCGATTTTCGCACATCTCAGGAGGTCTAGAGATAAAGCACGGCATCCTACAAGCGAGTGGATATTGAAGCGCAATCCTCAAGACTTCTTTGACGAATTGCTTTTCGATATCTTTTATCTGGATGTCTGCAAATCAAGCTCATGCAAACAGACTTTGCAATGTTGGCATCCTACAAACAAGCCTGCCTATCGGTATCCAATCTCTAGGCAGGCTCATTAACTTACACCCCATAGGAGGTGCTGTATTGAAAGTATCACTACTAAGGCAAATTGCCATCCCTGCTATCTACGGTATTTGTATGTGGCAAACTCCCCAGCTTGCACCAGAGAGCCAGATTCAGGCATTAACGCTGGCGCAACTGAGTATCACTGTTATGAGCAAACCTGGAGGCGATAGCTCTGAGGAGGAGGACAAAAAAGGCAAGTAGCCAGACCTGACTTAAATGCGACCACGATCAGCCATCAACTAAGGCGGTTGCGGTCGCATTTTGACGGTAGGTATCACTCAAAAGTGCGGTCGGTTGTAGTCCTTTCAAGATTTCAAAAAGAAGCTTGAGGCAATCAAGATTGAAAGCGAGTGAGCAGCCTAAACCTAGCCGATCGTGGTGGCAGTGATTCGCTCACTACTTACCAAAGCAAAGCCGTCTACCTAGATTCCGTCTAATCCCGTTTTTGGGATCTTAGGCAGAATTGGCGGCAAAATGAACCGAAGAAACGCTCTCAGAATTCTGTCTAACTCCTGGAATCGGGGTATTATACGGAAAAATTGTCGGGCTGATGTCCGATTTGGGGGATTATACGGAATTGTTCGGGCTATCTACCCTATAGAGGTAATTAGCCCGAATCAATTCCGTATAAACAATAGTTGGACGGCAAACTTCATAAATCCTTCAGGCATAGAGCAAAGATATGAACGGTAAGTCATTAACGCTGCATATTGGGATTTTTGTAGTGATGCTATCAGCTACCTATCTTCTGGTTCGGTTTGGAGGTTTAAGCCCTGATCTCTTACGTGCTGTTCCTGCTTTGTTCTTTCTGTATCTCGGTGTAATGTTTGTCTTTGGTGCTTTGAAGAAACGAAGAACTTTGAAGTAGAGATTATCTAATATGAGACAAGGTATCGTTTTTGTAACTCTTCTATCTGGATTGCTATTTTATGCACCTACGGCAGCATCTCAGGAAAGTTTTTCATGGGGTTTGAACAGTTTGCGTAATGCTGCTTCGGCAATGCTTGATTGGTTTGAAAACTTGTCTCAGCAAATTAACGAGATTGCAAATAATGAAGAACGGAGACGCATTACTGTAGCACTTACAGATCTTAGTGAATCTATGTACGGTTTAGAGCAAAACAGCCGTTATTTATTAGAAGCACTTGAACGTCCGTCTGTAAGCGAGGGCGAAGTTTCCCGATACATAAGTGCAACGGAGTCCTCGCTTCTGGATGTTAGATCCAAATTAGAAGCTGTAGGATTATCGTTACGTGAGCAGTATCGTGCTGGAGGATTTGAGGCAGAGAGAGAAATTTCTAGTGCTTTTGGTAGTCGTGCTGGATTTCTTTACGAGCTTAAAGATACTATTCGATCAGAAAGCCCAGTACCTAACGATTTGATACAGCAAGGACGAGCAACACTCGAAGCAATAAGTGCAGCAAACGAAGAACTTTTGAAAGTGATTGGGAGTTTGCAGACATAGGCATAGAAGTTGAATGCCGTCCAATCGGGTCGAGGAGGGTGTTTCTCCTTTCCCTCCCACACCACAAGTTTTTTCGTAGCTATCAAACAGGTAAATGCAGCGCCGAGCTATCAGACGGATTAGCCGCTAGATAATTCCGAGTCGTGTTCAAACTCTCATGCCCCAGCGTTTCCTGGATCAGAGTCAGAGCAGTTCCACGCTGCACGTTATGCCCCGCGTGACTATGCCTGAGCCAATGGCAGGAAACCTGATCGCCCATCCCAATACGTTTGCCAGCCGCCTTCGCAATGTTGCGGATCTGGTTTGGCTTTAGCCCTTCGCCCTGGCGCGACTGCAAAGAATTAGGAATCTCAACACAATAAGTTAATCGCCCGATCTTATTCCCTTGAGCTATCTCTTTCCCACTGCCAAGCCAAATAAAACGCAGCACCCATAAACGCAACCATCCCCACCGTCGCCGCCCACTGCATCGGAGTGAGCGGAGCCATCCCGCCAATGCCAATGGCATCAAATCTATCCAGCGGTGCGTCGTTCATAAATTCAGGAAAGGCGATCTAAGTTTCAGAGCGCACCATGATGATGGCAAGCGATCGCCGTAGCTTCAGGATACCCAGGAAGCAGTGACGGATCTCTTGCTGGTCATTGCGCCGCTTACAGCACTCAGCTAAGATACTCTGCAATCTACAAGGGTGCGGCAGAGATGGATAAAGCGAAATTGGAAGCGGAGCGGGAAGCAGAAGAAGAGCGCGAAGCGGAAGCAGAGCGGGAATACTGCCAAAAACTGATATTTCAGATCTTGAGGCGCACTCAAGCCGCGAGCAATATGGGGATAGGTATTAGCCCAGAGCAAGCAATCCTGCTTTTACTCTTTGATGCGCTTGGCTCAATCACTAGCGAGTTATCCCAACTAAGAGAAGCTATTGAGAAAATTAATTCCTCAAATTGAGCAGCATGAGATTCTAAGTTTCGCCATTAATAGCAGAAGGCTCCAGCTCGATTTTTACCAAAAGCTGTAGTTTTGCGCCTGTCGGTAGGCTGCTTTGAGTCGATCGGAGTATTCTGACAAGACGCAGTTGCAGTGGCAAGATCTGATCTTATTACCGTCGTTGTAGCTATATCCAACACCAATTTGCCCACAATTCACACATTCTTGCCACGCCCACCAATCTTCGTCGTACAAGCACAAAGCTTCTGGTTCTTCTTCTGATAGCCCCTTCACGTACCAAAACATAGTTGATCGCGGAGATCTGCCTAACTCTAAGGGATCAATCACTTCATCCCAGTACAGCAGAACAGGTTTGTCAGTGGCACTGAGCAAATCCCTGGCTTTACTACGTGCATTATCAGTCGGCTCGTTCGGCTTAATCTCTACCCAGATCTCTAGATGAGGCAGCCAGAAATCAGGCACATACCGCCCCGAAGGTAATTCAAAGCCCTCGTACTCGTAAAAATACCTCACCCCTAGCGCATCCCAAAATACAGCCCACTTTGCCTCCAGCCTGGAGCGGAATCTAACGCCGTTATACCATTCACGAATATTTTGAATTTCACACATACTGCCACCCTGATAATTTGCTGGACAAATTAATCTTCCAGCATAAAGGGGACAAGAATACTGTCTATGATCATAGACACTGCAAGGGTTTCAGAGATTTTAGACGGTGAAGAGTTATGTCAATGATTTAGGGATTTGATTGCGCTGCTACTGTAAAGCCAGGGAAACTACGCTAATGAAGAGATATTCCTAGAGTCAGCCTTACAAATCGCCACACAATTCATCATCGCAAAAAGTTTAGCCAGTATCGACAAAGAAGGGATTGTGGCCATTCAACCGCATCAATAGGATCAATCACTGCGTAACAGCCGTCCAACAGGGCGGTTTTTAATGCCAATCCTCGATAGGTATCATTCAAAAATGCAGTCGGTTGTAGAGCAACGTCAGAGCTGACCGATTTGAACAGTTTCATGACCCAGTCATACCTATCTTCCTTTTTTTTCC
>JACQXV010000313.1 GCA_016208715.1 Candidatus Woesearchaeota archaeon
CCTTTTTTGTTACAGTTAGTATCGGTTAACTGGATATAGATACTGGAAGTCCCGGGAAGGTAACCCGTGGTAATGCTGCCGGAAGCAAAAGAGGTATCGGTCCTGACTACGAGGTCATTAGAATCTACATCGTCGCTGGCAACCGAGACAGTGGCGGTGTCGGTGGCGGTGTCGGTAAGCCTATTCCCAGTACCATCTCTAGGTCCGGGACAGATATAACTACCAATAGTCAAAGTCTGACCGTCTTCTAATTCTAGCGCGCTGGCATTACTGGGAGTAGTACTTGTGCCTAAGGTAAGGGTTACTCCGGGAGAGGCGTTAATGAATTTAGCGGGATTAGCGGGCTCGGTACTATAACTAGTATCTGGTTGAGCCGCGGCATACACATAATCTTTTAAAGTTAAGGCCTGGCTATCCTGGCTCATTCCTCCGGAAACCGCGTTAGAGGTAACTGTGGCTGACTGATCAGGGACACAGCAGAAACACCACCAAGCGCCGAAATAAAAAGTCATTTTCTCCCATAACTCCACATAGAGCGTATCAGTGCCGATAGTATAGCTAGAGGCGTCGGAAATAGAAGTAGGCTGTGTACCTAGGCCGGTAGAGTCGCTGCCGCTAAAAGTAACGTTCTTGCGGAAATATACACTGTTATCGTAAGCGGCGAAAGAAAAAGTTGTCAACCCTAAACAAAAACCCGCTACTGCCAGTAAAATCTTAGCTACCTTAATCATCTTACTTTACCTCCCGCCATAAGCCCGGCCCCAATAGGGTACCTGTTTTTTCTTTATGCGCACCTGCCTGTGTAAATTCATCACTTAATAATTTTATTTCTTCGGGCAATAATGTATTAACAATGGATTGCTCATTGGTAACGGTAATTTTCTCAAACTGCCTGGCTTCGCCTAATAATTCTTCTTTTAAAAGGCCCCAAACCCGGACCGCTCCCTCTAATACCTCAACCTCTGTTTTATTATCATCCGTAAAAACTTTAAATTTCGTCCCCCAAACCTGGACCCTTGCGCCGGGCGTATAGATATTAAGATTATTGCCCTTGGCCACAGAAACTAAGGCTTCTCCCTTACTTAAGGCAAACGCCAATTCCGGCTTGATGCGCCTAATCTCCAATAACGATGAGGCTTTAACTAAGAGTGTTCCGTTTTTATCCGGGAACAAAATCCTTAGGCTGCTATTCTCTTCTGTCCCCAAACGGCTGCCGGATTTAAGGCGGCAATAATGCCCCAGCTGCTGCCATTGAGTATCCTGATAAATAACCGCCTGGCCGCGTGTGTAGGCCGTCAAGGTCCCTGCCGGAGGCGCGCCTAAAAATTCAGGCGGCAAATTAATCCATCCCGCAAAGAAAATTAAAACTATACTAAAACCTATAATTATATTGCGCGCTACCGGATCACTAAAAATACCAAAGCTATGCTTGGGGATGCGCAAGTTAATATTTTCTAAAATAGAGGCGGGGGCTCCGGGGAAATTAAAATCCTGTTCTTTTAAATAAGCAAGCGTCTCTTTGACTTTGCTTATCCTAAGAAACGATTCCCGGCAAGACAGGCATCTTTCTAAATGCCCTTGCACTGCTTCCTTATCGCCGGCGCCAAGTTCACCGTCGAGATAAGCGGAAATTTTTTCTTTTATGTAACTACAATTTATATTTCGCATTTTTTGCCTCTTATTTGTTCTCTCAACTTATTAGAGGCAAATAAGGAAGGTTTTATTCCCGATTTTTTTACTCCTTCTTTACCCCTTCCTCCTTATCCTTAAGCTCTCTCCATAACGGAACCCCTACTCCCGCTCCGGGGAAGGTAGAAAATGTTATAGTGCCTGATGCTACTGACATATCGGGAGACGGATTTATGGGGGTAATAGTGACTACCTCTGATTCATTGTCCTTAACATTGATAGAGGCTATCCCTGCGTTAACGGTAACGCTGGTATCGGTTGCGCCGGAAGACGCGGAGTTATCGGCTTTGGATTCCGAGAGTTTTACTTTAAAGGTGGTAGAGTTATCTTCGGAGAGGATATTGCTGGAAGAGTCAACCAGTTTCAAGGTCACCTTGGCTGTGCCTATTGGGCTCTTGCCGGAGACGACCTTTAAAGTAGCAGTCTTAACGGTCACGTCGGTTGAGCCGGTGATAGAGGTATAAGTTGAATCCTTGACGGAAAGCGTAGTGGATTTAGTAGTTGAGCCGCTTAAGTCGGAGAAGGTATGGCTGCCGTTATCGCTTGAGGTAAAGGTATAGTCCCCGGGCAGGTTCAGGCCGCTTCCGCTTAATGAGACTGTGCCCTGATAATTAGCCAGGGTGGTATTGTTATAGTCTCTAGCCGTAACCGTAGCAGAAAAGTTTTCGTTTGCATAATAGTAAGTGCGTGACGGCTTAGGGCTGGAGAGCGAGACGGTAAAGTCTTTCGGCAAAAAGATGATGTTATTGGATGTGCCGGTGCGGGTGGTGAGGGCAGCGTCGGTAGAAGTAATAGTAATCGTGCCCCATTTATCATAAGACTGGGTAGTAATAGTAGCAATGCCGCTTGACCAGTGATTTGAAGTCAGGCTTGAGACGTTGAGGCTTCCTGACTGGCTGCTTGAGGGTGTAGTGTAATTTATGGCCAGGTTGGCTGTGCCGGTATAGTTAGGCGTAGTGGTTCCGGAGGCATTCCTTGCGGTAACCGCAAGGGTAAAAGGCTTGGCTACCATATGCCTGGCGTAGGCTGAACCTGCGGCAGCAGTATCAAGGCTTGAGGCAGTTAAGCTAAAATCATAAGGATAAAAGATGATATTAGAAGTTGTCCCGGTCATCGAAGAATCGCTTGAATCGGTGGCTGTGATAGTAAGCGTGCCTGCGTCATTGTAGGTTACGTTTAGCGTAGCCACGCCGTTGGCAAACGATACGCCGCTGGAAGTTGTAGGCGAGATGTCAAAAGTGCCTGAAGTTGGCGAGACATAGGTTTTGGCCAGGTTTACGGTACCGCTATAAGTAGTAAGCGTGCCTCCGTCTTTTAAGGCGGTGATGGTCAGGCTAAAGGGAGTGCCGGCGATCTGGGTAGTGGAACTGGGCGTGACAGTAAAGCCGGTCAAAAGGGTGTTGGAGTTTAAGGTTTTGCTTTCGGTGTCGCTTGAGTTATTGGCATCGGTATAGCTGATATTTATAGTATCTCCTCCGGGATTAGAAGATACCAAGAGTATGCTGGCAGAATCACCTGTGTCTGAATCACTTAAGGCTAGGCCTGTGGTATATTGAAATATACCGGTATTAGCCCCGGTCTCGGTTAAAGTCAAAGTCTCGGAATCTCCTCCGGTAACAGAAGATACTGTAACGCTTACTGTCTCCTGGCTATAGCCTTTTTTGTTACAGTTAGTATCGGTTAACTGGATATAGATACTGGAAGTCCCGGGAAGGTAACCCGTGGTAATGCTGCCGGAAGCAAAAGAGGTATCGGTCCTGACTACGAGGTCATTAGAATCTACATCGTCGCTGGCA
>JACQXV010000314.1 GCA_016208715.1 Candidatus Woesearchaeota archaeon
AAGTTCGCATCAGGTATTGAGACATAATCATCAACTCCATCAAAGCTTAATGCTCCGCTTACCTTGCCGGTACCCCATGTCGCTCCACTTACCGTTCCATTGTTCGTATTAATAGAATCATCCGCCACCGTCCCGCTTCCATCATCAAATTTCCAATATGAAACCGCATCAGGCATTTCACTATCCGCCTGGTCGGGATTGTATGTTGTCGGACAGTTGTCAACTAAATCAACTATACCATCTCCATCTGTATCAGTTACATCTGCACAACTGGGATCCTGAGCAGTATCTGTTAAGCCATCACAATCGTTATCTATGTTGTCGCATACCTCTGCTGATGGTGTCCCCGGTGTGCAGCTATCCACTATCTGCCCATTTATACATGTTGCTTCACCTGTTGATGCACATGCGCCTACTCCGCATGTCGTTGGCGTTGAGGCTATATCCTCATCTACCAGTTGATCGCAATCGTTATCTATGCCATCGCAGATTTCTGTTGATGGAATACAATCACAAGCATCACCTATACCGTTATTATTTGCATCCGCCTGGTCGGGATTGTATGTTGTCGGACAGTTGTCACAGGCATCGCCTATGCCGTCACCTGAATAACCGCCGCCGCTAAGTCCCTGTTGATAATGTCTCTGCACCTCTGAGACTGAAAGCGCCCTGCCATATATCGCTACCTCGTCAAGAGAGCCGCTGAACCTGTCTCCTTGCATCCCTGACCCGGATATCATCGCTGTCCCGGTTAGGCTCGTATTAAATGTCCTTGCATAATCAAGCTCCACATTGCTGTCAAGATATAACTTTACATTTCCTGCTCCGTCATATACAAGCGCTGTATGATGCCACTGATTGTCGTTAGCCGGAGCGCTGCCGCATCGCTCATACGGCCCGCCTCCCCAGTTGCCTATGCATAACCGCGCAGGGTCTGATAGT
Source organism: Candidatus Woesearchaeota archaeon (assembly GCA_016208715.1). Taxonomy (GTDB): domain Archaea; phylum Nanobdellota; class Nanobdellia; order Woesearchaeales; family UBA11576; genus JACQX01. The sequence continues at coordinate 943 of JACQXV010000314.1, forward strand.
ATTATCAGATATGTTGCATCCTCAGATACTAACGTTCCGTATAAAAAAATTATTTGCATGGTATTAGATCCTGTCTTAAACCACGCCTCTATCGTGCGTGCGCTGTTGCCTGTTGGAAAGTTCGCATCAGGTATTGAGACATAATCATCAACTCCATCAAAGCTTAATGCTCCGCTTACCTTGCCGGTACCCCATGTCGCTCCACTTACCGTTCCATTGTTCGTATTAATAGAATCATCCGCCACCGTCCCGCTTCCA
>JACQXV010000315.1 GCA_016208715.1 Candidatus Woesearchaeota archaeon
ACCCTTGACGGTCACATCGCTCTTGTGCCAGCCATTTGCCTGAGCGGGCGGGCTAACCTGCGCCGTGATCGCAGGCGGCGTGGCATCCAGTAAAATCGTGCCGTTCAGAGGTGCCGACTCTGCGATCACCTGCTCGTCATGGATGCCGTTGTTTTCCTTGATGCGAACGAGTTGCGCTTTGGCGGCGTAAGTGTATGTGCCGTCAGACACAACCTGCCCTGCATCACTTTTCCCATCCCAGGCTACAGTTAGCGTGGCCTCAATCCAACCGTTGTTTTTGTTGATTTCCTGGCTTGTCGTGAGCGTGCGGACTTTTCCTGCCTGACCGCTCACCTCCACCATGAGCTTCAGGAAAAACCGATGCTGCGGGCTGTTGTCGAGCAAAGAGTGATGCACTTTCACGTTGGCCGTCTGTGCATTGCTGGTGCGAGCAGGAGAGAACGGGTCAGGAGTGTCTCCCATGCTTGTGAGATATAGCTTCTCCGGCTGCTGCGCGAAAATGCTTGCAATACAAAGCAATCCGAGCAGTAAGACGACCAGCGACTCTTTCGCTCTCATGGGATGATATCTACCTTTTTGTGATACAAACGATTACGACTATGGTGAACGGATTACGACTACGGTGTAAACGAAATATGTACTACCATTGCACCACAGCCATAAAAACTTGTCAAGGAGTTTTTGCCACAATTTCTTGCGCCTCGATTTGTTGCTGTCACCGATGTATCAGACTTGGCAACGCCAGTTGAAAACCATTGGCACCGCCTTGCGCCGACAAGCTCAGGTAGTTATCGAGCAATTGCTCTTGACCTGCCATCGCATCTTGGCTGGTGTCCCTAACACGCAGAAATTGTTCAAACTGTTATTTCCTAGACTCGTTGATTTACCTTGATTCTAAGCACAGTTGCTATGTAAATTTACAGGATGTGAGTATTTATTTACTCCACGCAATTTTTTATTTTTTGCCGCTCTTGGGCTTTGGCTTGGCCTTTGCTTCTTTTTCCAGCTCAAAACATTTTTCGGAAAGCCCTTCCAACGTCTTGCGGTCGGCACCTTTGAGAAACTTGATTTCTTCAGGAGTCAGGTCGTACCCTTTCGCAGTTTTTTCGGGGTCGGCAAGCAATTGTTTCATAAAAGCTTCATCTTGTTTGGCTTTCAGCACGATTTGTTTTACGGCTTCTTTGGACATACAATTCCTTTACAACAAGAGCGCACCAGAGCAAAGCTATGGCGCTTAAAATTTGGGCAAAAAGATCGCCGCAACG
>JACQXV010000316.1 GCA_016208715.1 Candidatus Woesearchaeota archaeon
CTTTCTCGTGTCCCATAAGTTCGCTCTCAAGGAGGTTTTCAGGGACTGCCGAACAGTTTATGCCCATAAAGGGCCTGTCTCTCCTGCTGCTCTCGTAATGCAGCGCCTTTGCTATCAACTCCTTCCCCGTGCCGGTTTCCCCCTGGATAAGAATTGTAGTGGCCTCGCTCTCAGATATCTTTTTAATCATGGACAGGATGCCCTGAATATGGGAACTTACCCCGATTATCTCCTCTATTCCGGCATTCCTGTTCCTTTCTTCTTTCAGGGATACAACCTCCCTCCTTAACCTGGCTGTATCCATTGCCTTATTGACTGTGAGTATCAGGTCGTCTATATGAAAAGGTTTATTTATGTAATCGTAAGCCCCCAGTTTCATGGCCTTAACCGCAACCTTAAGGTCATCCGTGGCGGTGGCCATTATTACAACGGTATCGCTGTTCAGCTCTCGTATCTTCTGAAGGAGTTCAATGCCGTTCGTATCCGGGAGTTGGATATCCAGGAGGGTAACGTCCGGGCTCTCTTCCATAACAATCCTCAGCCCTTCATCCCCGTTAGAGGCCAAAAGTACTTCATAACCCTGCTTCTTCAGGGTCTGCTCCATCAACCTCCTTGTTGCCGCTTCGTCATCTATTACAACTATCCGTTCTACATGCATCTTGCCTCCCTTGTTACATCATCGCCTGGGTTGCCGCAGCGCCGGAGGCCGGCCTCTAAATACAAAAACCCTGAAGATAAAAAGGAGCTCTTCTTCTTTTTTTCGTTTTGCGAGAGTCGCAATTTCATAGGCATTTTATTGTAATTAATTACAGAGGTCAAGAATATCTACAGTTTGTGACATTTATCGGAATTATTTGTTCTGGTTTGAGGGTCTTGCAAAACTCTAAAGCCAGGTCATTTAAAAACTATTTTTACCACAAAGCACACAAAGAACACAAAGAAAATCAAAATATAGAGGCATTTGAAGCTTTTTCTTTAACTTTGTGTCCTTCGTGCCCTTTGTGGTTAAATATATGAAGCATTTTGCAAGAGGCTCCCAAGGTTTTTCTTTTGGCATTAAAGGGTTTCCTCAGTGTGCTCTGTAGTTCGATTGCAGGATTTAGGTAACATTTTTTTGTGAGGCAATTCGGAAGGGAAATTTCCCCTTGACGGAGGAGCCTTGTTGCTGTATGTTATTACATTGTTTTTTTTCTTGCCGTCTTATTGGGGGATCGTCTAGCGGCAGGACGACGGACTCTGACTCCGTCTACCGAGGTTCGAATCCTCGTCCCCCAGCCACAATGGTCCCATCGTCTAGAGGCCTAGGACGCCGCCCTCTCACGGCGGCAACACGGGTTCGAATCCCGTTGGGACTACCAATTATTTCAGCAAGTTGCAATGATTTTAAGAGCTTCATCAATTCCACTGTGCCCCTTTTTGTGCCCCCCTTCGAGGGTACCGACTGCTTCTCTCAGATTTTCAACCTTCAGGAAGTGATTAGGTGTCAGGTCTACACACCTGACAAAAATGGAACCTAAACCGACATGACATGATTTGTCGCCCCCGATTTATGAAAACCCATCCCCACCCTAACCCTCCCCTTGA
>JACQXV010000317.1 GCA_016208715.1 Candidatus Woesearchaeota archaeon
ATTGCGAACTCGCAAAATCTCCATTGGAATTTTGAGCCTTAGTCAGATTCACTAGGTCTATCCCGTCGCTCCGAATACTGAATATGTGCAAGCCGCTCCCTTCGATGAGCAAGTCTACTGAAATATATTGTCCATCAGGCGACCAAGATGGGGGCCAGGAAACATATAAAATCCTTTCGTCCTCCGGAATAATCAGTTGGGCCCCTGTTCCATCTACGTTAGAGATATACAAACCCGACCTAGATTTGATTGCCGCTTTTTCTCCCTGAGGAGAAGGAATAGGAGGGTATCCAGTAACACCCTCAATAAAACACGTCACGCAAGGGCCTGGGAGGTTTGTCACTAGATTTGCCTGTATATATCTTTTCGAGTATCCTCCCGGGGCTTCATTAGTCCATACAAACATTCCAGAACCATCTGGCATGAAAGAAAAATCCTCAGTGAAACCGAGCCAGTCAAAGGCAACTCGCCGATCACTTCCGTCACTGTTTGCCAGCCAAAGGATATCATAGTGCATATAATGCACATCCCATTGGCCATAAGCTACCTGGTTTATAGGGATAGGTACGGTCGTAAGCGTTGGTGAAGAACTTGGAAAGATAGTCGGGGGCAATAAAGTTGATGTAGAGTGAATATCGTTAGGATAACAACCACCGAGGGAAATGATGAGCAGGAAAAATATGACATTATATATACATGTTCTTTTCATGGTAGTCTCCTAAATCATTATGGCGAAAAAAGTAGAATGCTCAAGTGGAATTTCATAATCACACTCCGTGGTTAATTTAATGGTTAGCTTGGTCAATTGAAAACTCGGTCATGAGGTTATTGAAATATATAGCGAAGTCTGGATTTGTAAATTCACAGGACGGATGTGACCAACACGTGAAGGCATCGGCGAAAACTTCAATCGGGACATCTCTGGTGCTTGCTAACGACTGCCGATATTGAACAGGAATTGCATCACTCGCTGCGCCAATGCCCCCTCAAATTGGGTCATTTGATATGCACCTTAAAACTCTACAACAGGCTTACCATCCTCATCCACCCCGAGAGATATAAATCCATATTCGTCCGTCATTAAGCGATCAACATCATATGCAGTCTCGTGAGACGCCCACTCTACGACCTCGCTCGCATTATGGGATTCGTTGGTAAACTCAGTAGAAACATACACATATCCTTCTGCTCCAGCGGCCGCGGCACCGCAGCTGCCATTATCCGCCAGCTCAGGGGGATCGGGACAGACGGCTCCGTCCTGAAAGTTATACCGCGCTGGCAGGATTGGTTTGCCAAATCCTTGCCGCCTGATTGTGGTCAGTGAGGCAGAGAGCTGCAGTTTTATCTGGAAAGCGATCCATTTCGGAGTTATTTTCCTCTACTGAGGGGGCCATAAACTCATGGGGGTGTATACGCAAGCAGTATTGTCCGGGACCGTGAAAATCGAGTAGAACTCCTCCAGAGTCACTGATGTGACATTCTCCAACGCATAGCCGCTAGTAAGCAACTCCTGGAACCATTCATAGGGAGGGGAGCCGGCCTCACCCGCGCTTACCCGGATATGTGATCGGTGAGGGCAGCCATAATATTGATCGCCCTGAGAATACCGCGTGAATTCATATTCAAGGAAGAAATTCTTCTCTGCGTAATATATGGTAAGAATCATGGGCTGCCATTCATAAGGGCGATCGATGATATCCCGCCCAACCACTAGAAAAGCTTGATCCGGCATGCCATAGTTTGTAAGAATGGAAGGCAGGGAATAATACGAAAACTGCTGAGGGATCGTTTCGTCATAAAGCGGTATCACCCCTGCTTCCCATGGAAGATCCGCGTCTTTTTCTTCAGAAGCAGAGGCATGTAAAGTGAGTTGTTCCAGCCCCCCATCCTCGCTAACGTAATATGAGATATCTAACCATGTGTGTATGTGGTCTTTGCGGTAGATAAGGGTTAATCCACCAACATCCTCGAATTCATCTTCACTTACGTAGATATCTTCCGATTGGACATCTCCGAATTGGCGGACGAATGCATAGACTGTATCCATACTGATCGAACCTGGCGTCAGCCCCCATAGGCAGGGCAAACGGCAGCCGCCATTGTTTACTGCCAGGGATTCGAACGCCAATTTCCAGGCCTCGTC
>JACQXV010000332.1 GCA_016208715.1 Candidatus Woesearchaeota archaeon
AGAACAGGCTAGAGCTATACTGAAAGATCTCAAGCCTAAAGATGGGGATGCAATATCGGATTTCCTCAAAAACGGTTTCAAGGAACTGCTACAGGAAGCTTTAGGCGCTGGCTGAGAAAACCCTCTACCCTTTAGGGTAGAGATGAATCGAAGCTGTGGCATGGGGTTGTTAAGGGGAACGGCCACGGAGTTCCCCTTAAACGGGCTAATTCTGTAAATATTCCTTGAAGAAAAACAGCAGACCGGCGCGGGCGCGCTATCGCGCGCAACCCGCACCTTACTTATCCATTATTGATAGCGATAGCTATCAAAAAGGGTGCTGTTTCTTCGGGAGATGAAAAAATGCAGAAGGATATCACACTCGTAAGGTACAATCACACAGTAGGGGAGTCGAATTTACATTTGCAGTTTACTCCCAAGTATAGGAAGCCGATTTTCAATGACAAGGATGTGAAAGCAATGTGTGAAGAGGAATTCAAGAAGAAAGCCGCAGAATTGGGGGTGCAGCTTGCTGGAATAGGTTTCGGGCCGGACCACGCACACATGTTTGTCACTGGCTGGAAAAATTACAGTATAGCAAAGCTTGCCAATGGATTTAAGGGAACAAGCTCAATATACATTCGGAAAAAATACTCGGTGAGGCTCGCAGTTCAAGGGTTGTATGGGGATGAAATGTGGAGCGACGGATACTTTCACCGCACTGTTGGAGCGGTAACCGTGGAAACCATGAAAAAGTATGTTACAGAAAGTCAACAGAAACACTGGAAAGCGGAAAAACCAAGGCTAGAACAAACAACACTTCTACAGTTCAATTGATGGAGTTCGCCGTGGGACTAGCTCCCGCCCAACGCCCCGCTCCGAGCCCCAAAGGCTCGGAGTTGGCCGCCCAAGCGGTCAACCCTTCAGGGCGGGGTAGTTTACGTTCTTCCGGACTCAGCCTTAAATACAATTCTGGGGCTTCTTTTTACATGCAATCCACCGGAATAGGCTATGGTAAGGCAATCCTCTTCGGCGAGCACTTCGTGGTGTATGGCCTCCCCGCAA
>JACQXV010000333.1 GCA_016208715.1 Candidatus Woesearchaeota archaeon
TCAACCTTCCTCATTCCACGAGTGGATCTGGTGCGGGTAGCGACAGCACTGGTGTTCAGGGACCTGAACCTTCTGGGCAGAAGTGAAAAAGGTGCGACTCTACAAGGCCGATAGAAGCAATTGCGTAACATCGGGGTCTGGTTGATGGCATCAAGGGATCTGGAAAAGGCTGCTTCTTCCGCGCAGTTGGAAAGGTTTCAGGGGAGAATCCTAACTGTCCACAATATCGGGGGAGGTTCAACCGCCGGGGGCTGGTGATCGCACAGGCCCTTGAAGCAGCAAAGATCGCTGTGATCCCAGCAATTCTCGGTGAATGATAGAGGTGTTGATATACCAAGGTTTTGAAGGGGGAGAGAAATTTATTTTTCGTAATGTTGAGGGTGGGAGGCGCCAGGATTTGTCAATATATTGACTCTAGACATTTCCCTTGAGATATGGTATGAGTTTTGTGTGCACATCAAAAAGACATTGGGATTTAGCGGCTTACGCCAGATCCTCTCTGAGCGGTTGCACCAGATTGAAGATTACCGTGAAGCGGAGAAGGTCGATTATTCTTTGCATGATTGTTTCATGAGCGGTTTGGCCATGATGTATTTCCAGGACCCCTCCCTTCTGGCGTTTCAACGTCGCCTGCAGGAACTGCATCAGCGAAACAATTTGACGACCCTCTTTCAGGTCAGCGCGATCCCGAAGGACACCCAACTTCGGGATGTATTGGATAAGTCGCCATGGGAGAAGTTGGAGGAGGTTTTCTCTGATTATTTTTTCCAATTGCAAAGAGGCAAGCATCTGGAAGGGTATCAGTTTATGCCGGGTAAGTATTTGATCACGATCGATGGTTCAGAGTATTTCAGTTCCGAGAAGATTCTCTGTGGCTGCTGTCTTGTAAAAAACAGCAAGAAGAGCGGCAAGACCCACTATCATCATCAGATTCTCCAGGCCACCCTGGTCCATCCCACGAAGAAGCAAGTGATTCCCTTAGCGCCGGAGGCGATCCGGAATGTCGATGGATCCGACAAACAGGACTGTGAGATCAATGCCGGCAAGCGTCTGATCCAAAAGATTCGTGCGGCCCATCCTAAGTTAGGGATCATCATTGTGGGGGATGGTCTTTATTCCA
>JACQXV010000334.1 GCA_016208715.1 Candidatus Woesearchaeota archaeon
ACATTATGTATTAAGAATAAGACCGTCGTTTCTATTCTTTGAACCATCATCCATAAACCAGACAGCCAAACTTATCGGCTCCGTGAGGAGGCGTCCGATATTATTTGGCACGACTTTTCTGCGATTTTTATAGAACTAATCGCCGATTATCGTTAGATCAGAATGACTAATAGTCTTAAATTGCCATGAATTCGTGATCTTTTCATATCTTGGCGGTGTTAAGACAAGCGACTTCATTATTTCATACTTTCAGAAGACAAAATCACGCTGTTTATCACAATGTTGAATCTTCAATCGAAGATTGTTTTTTGATGTCGTTTCAGCAAGCATTCCGTCTCCAAGCAGTGTTCCAATTTTCATGAAACGTTGCTGGTTGGTTAGCTGAATTGATTTACGCATTGCGTGATAGAGTTTCTCGTTAGCCATGTGCATGTCGCTTATGAGCTTCCCTCGGTATTACCCAATCATGAGAATGAAGTAGGGCTTCACCGATATAGTTAGATTTTTCAACGACATTACTGTCGAAGGTCGCAACAAAGTTAGTTTAACTCTACGACTTAGTCCTTATCATCAGCCCCACCTTCCGTCGCCCTACGGCGACGTTCGGGTGTTGCCAACTCTCTTGACTTGACGGGCGGTGAGTACAAGACCCGAGAACGTATTCACGGCCGCGTGGCTGATCGGCCGTTACTAGCGATTCCGGCTTCATGAGGTCGAGTTGCAGACCTCAATCTGAACTGGGACCGGCTTTGTGGGATTCGCTCCATCTTACGATTTGGCTGCCCATTGTACCGGCCATTGTAGCGCGCGTGTCGCCCTGGACGTAAGGGCCATGCTGATTTGACGTCATCCTCGTCTTCCTCCCGGTTGCCCGGGCAGTCTCCTGCGACACTTGTAACGCAGGACAAGGGTTGCGCTCGTTACCCCAATTAAGGGAACAGTTCACACCACGAGCTGACGACAACCATGCAGCACCTATACGACACCCTCTAAGGAGTCCTGTTTTCACAGGATTTGCAGCCGTATTTCGAGCCCTGGTAAGGTTCCTCGCT
>JACQXV010000346.1 GCA_016208715.1 Candidatus Woesearchaeota archaeon
ATTTCTAAGTCTGATGTTCACATATCCTATTGTGATCCAGTTTCTTGTTCTAAGCACCCTTTTCTTATTTTCAATATTTGGTCTCACAGTTCTGATGACTTATCTGCAATGGATTGGGTTTCTGTGTCTCGGTTAAACCTTTTAGATTTAAGTGTTACACCAATTCTCAATGAAGATAATCTAATTGTGCCGAGAGGGTATAATCGCGGTTGGGTAAGCAGTATTTTGTATGCCCGACAGGATGGTGAAGGCATTATCTGTACTGTGGGACTTCAAAAACAAGAAAGTAGAAGTTTCCACCAAGTTGACTATTGGATTTGTGAAATTCCGTTTAAATCAAAGAAAATTAAGAAGATTGCAGATTTACCAGACACATTCATTTGAAAAAGCGGATATAACTGGTTGTTCATTTTCAGATTACTTGAGCAGTTTTTCCAGACACGCCTGGATTTCGGCGGCGGTAAGACCTTTAAAATGCTCCTCAGGTGGCAACCTTTTGAGGCGTTCATATTTGGGGTGGAGAGCGTGGCGGAAACGATGACACCGCAGGTAACCGCGACCAGGAAGTGATTGCGGCGGCGACAACGAACTTTACCTTTAACAACGTCAACCAGATGCTGACCAGCCAGGTCGGGTCGGGAACGATCAAAAACTATGTCCATGACAACAACGGCAACCTGACCAACGACGGAGCACGGAGCTACGAATGGGACGATGTGAACCGGCTGACGGCGATAATCGAAGGGACGAAACGGTTTGAATTCACCTACGACGGGTTGGGACGGCGGGTGAAGATGCGCGACCATCTGGGAAGCGTGCGGGAAGTGATGAAAAACGCGAGTTCGACGGTGGAAGCGAAGTACGACTACGACCCGTGGGGGAGACAGACGCAAACCACCGGAACGAGAGTGTTTGACATCGGGTATGCGGGCTACATGGTGTTTGCGCCTTCGGGGACGAACATCAAACTCAACCTGACCTGGTATCGGGCCTACAGCCCGGAGCTGGGACGGTGGCTGAGCCGAGATCCGATTGGGGAAGAGGGAGGGATCAATCTTTATGGATATGTAGAGAATAGACCAATCAATACATTTGATCCCTTTGGTCTGCAACAGGAAGCAGTATTGCCTACAGGATGGGCGGCTGCAGGCGCAGAACCAACCCCGGTTGGTGAATGTGTTATGGTACTGGTTACAGTTACAGTGGGTGGATATTATATTTATAAGTCTCATTGTCGAAACAAGCCAGTTCCTGTCCCTGGTCGCCCCAAACCTCTTCCTCCATCTACTTCTTGTAATTCACAACCCCCGGCAAAGATACTTCCATTTAAGCCAAGGCCCAGACCTGAACCTGAACCTGAATGTCGATGGGAACCAAAGTGTAACTTGAATCCAGAGGGATGAGGTCCCCCCGGGCAG
>JACQXV010000045.1 GCA_016208715.1 Candidatus Woesearchaeota archaeon
ACTATCGGGAAGAATCAAAGTTGCTGTCTTGTTAAACGGTTAATTGCCAATTTATCTCAATGGTTGTCTTATCAATTTTTCGCTTATCATCCCCCTTGTGAACTATGTGGGTTAGAAATACATAGGAATACCCTATATTCCGTTGTCAAGAATGTTAGGTTAAAGTAGATAACATGAAGCCGATACTAATTGTTAACAGCGACGGCTAAGTGCTCTGGGTCGAAAATTCGGTGACGTATTTTTTATGCCGCCAGTTTTTGTGTGGCATCGTATTTGGCCAACACTTTTTTCAAGTCCTCTCGAGTGAATTTCCATTCGAAGGGTTTTGCGATGGTTTCATATAACTTCTGGAAATCGAGTATTCTGTCTTGTAGTTCGGAAAGACATTCAAAGTCGTTGGGTGTCAGCACTTTCCTCTGTAACACGGAAAAGTAAATTTCAACCTGATTCAACCAACTGGCATGGACTGGCGTATGCACTTGAACCGCATTGGGGTACCAGCTTTTGAGGCGATCCATGGACGATTGTCCTCTATGCGAAGAGCCATTGTCGGTTATCCAAAAGACCCGATCCGCGGATCGATACGGTTCCTGTCGCATGACAAGATCGACCAACTCGCGGTAACTATCGATCCCCGTGCTGGATTTACACAAACCGAAGATTTTGGCTTGTCGAACATCCCACGCAGCCATGTAAGCCAACGCCCCCTTTCTTTCGTATTCAAATTCGACACGGCCATAGCGGCCAGCGGTTGGGGCGGTTGTGTTCTTCAATCGATGGCGAGCCTGAATGCTCGTTTTTTCATCGGAAGAGATAATAAAATCATTGTCACCCAGGGGTTTCCCTCCCCAAATCCCTTGGTACAAATCAAGGATCCTCGTGGCTTTTGGTTCGAAATCCGGGTCCCGGGGCCAAATCCAACTTCGATAGCACCAGGGTCGAATGGCGTCTTTGCTCAACCAGCGCCAGACCGTTTTCCCGCTGATGGAAGCGACGATTCCCTGTTTTTCCGCATGCCGGGCGATTTCATCGTGAGTAAGCTTGGAAAAAGGAAGTCCGAGGTCCTTGGGCAATTGGCAGGCAAGCGCCTTGACCGCCACAATGATTTCAGGGGGGAAAAGCGGCGGGTCTCCCCCGCCGTGGCTGCTCTTGGAGGCCAGCCAGGCGTTTCTCAAAGAAGCGTTTACGCCATTTGGAGACGATCTGTCGAGGCAGGTCAAGTTGTTGACCGATTTGCTTGTTTGAGAGACCCTCAGCGGCAAGGAGAACGATTTTTGCTCGCATAACTTCACAATATGGTGACGTATATTTTCGTGAGGCGGCCAGTAATTGTTTTCTTTCATCTACGGTCAATAAGAGTTTGTATGGGCTTTTTCTTGGCATAATCACCTCCTTTCTGGAAAGTGATTATGCCATCGTATGGAAAAAATTGCAAAGTTAATACGTCATAGTATTTATGCAAACATGTACTAAGCACAAAACTTCGATATACAAAGCGCAGTGTTTTTTTCAGGGGCTCGATTATACACATGGTATGTCGAGGTCCTGAAAAAAACCTGCAACGCAGTAGATCGGAGTTTTTGCGACGCCATCATCCTTATCTGATCCATGGTTTGCCAACCGGAAGCACATCCCGGCCAAAGATCT
>JACQXV010000350.1 GCA_016208715.1 Candidatus Woesearchaeota archaeon
TCAGGAAGCCGCTTATGCCGCCCAGGTCCTGGGCGATGCCGAAAGCCTTAGTGGCTCTCTTCATAAATAATGTTACGTATTATTTGTTGACTTTTGGCTGAAATTGGAGCATGATATCCCTTGAGAAAGGGGATATCATGCCGAGAAAAAGTCCATTTGAGCTTGTTCTGACTGACGAAGAACGGAATTATTTGAGTTGCCTGGCTAGAAAATATACGGCACCTTATAGAGATGTAGTCAGGGCCCAAGTAATTCTCTTTGCCGCATCTGGTTTGGAGAACAAGGAAATCGGTGAAAGACTTAATTTGCCTCGAAAGACAGTTAGTAAGTGGCGCAAGCGCTTTTTCTATGAACGTCAACAGGGACTTGTGGATAGAGACCGGTCGGGACGCCCGTTTTCTTTTTCCCCCGGAGGAGATAGCCCAAATCAAAGCCCTAGCCTGCCAACTTCCAGCAGAGCGGGGTATTCCCTTAAGCCGGTTCAGTATCACTGAAATTGTCCGAGAAGTAATTTCCGCAGCCATTGTCTCCTCAGTAAGCGATTCCAGCGTCTGGCGATGGTTACACGAAGACGCCCTTCGCCCCTGGTTTCATCGGTCTTGGATTTACCCCCGAGACCCCCAATTCATGGAAAAGGCTGGTCCAGTACTTGATTTGTATGCCAAGCAATGGGAAGGCCAATCCCTGGGGCCGGATGATTATGTCATCTGTGCTGACGAAAAGACCAGTATTCAGGCTAGAGTTCGCAAGTATCCCACCGGTGGTCCACGTCCTGGGAAAAAAATGAGAGTAGAACATGAGTATAGCCGCGCTGGGGCCTGGGCTTATTTTGCAGCCTGGGATGTCCACCGGGCCAAAATCTTCGGTCGTTGTGAAGCCAAAAGTGGAATTGAGCCGTTTGACCGGTTGGTAGACCAAGTGATGTCCCAAGTACCCTACAAAACAGCCAACAGAGTCTTCTGGATCATAGACAACGGTTCTTCTCATCGAGGGCAACCCTTCGCTGAGCGTCTCCAAAAGAAATGCCCAAATGCTATTGCTGTTCATTTACCTATCCATGCCAGCTGGCTCAACCAAATTGAAATCTATTTTGCTATTGTCCAGAGAAAAGCTCTGACCCCCAATGATTTTCCACACCTTCAGGCGGCAGAAAAACGCCTGTTGGATTTTCAAATCCGATACCAAGAGGTGGCCCGTCCCTTTAGCTGGAAATTTACCCGTAAAGACCTCAAAGACAAGCTCAAACTGGTTAGTGAGCGTATTGTTGAACAGCATCAGCCAGTAACGGTAACCTATCAGGCCCCAATAATTGAAAATTCCCCGTTTTGGGACCAAGGCCGGGAACCATCGCTTGTATATACGTATACGTAACACAATTTATGAAATAGACCACTTAGTTTGTCCGGCTGTTGACCTCTCAACGCCCAACGCGGTTGGGCTCCTACCCTCTCAAGACGGGTAGTAGGCCAATCGCATTGGCTGTCGTGAGCTAATTAAGGAAATACTTTACTTGAGAAGGAATCCGCCTCCATAGCCCTGTTAGTGAGCATCTTTAACCAACGCGATCAGGAACCAGACGAAGAGCTGGGCCCAGCGGTCTTTGTGAAATTCGACGTCCGCTTCCGGCAGCATTTGAAGCATCTGAAGGGATCAA
>JACQXV010000046.1:0-12964 GCA_016208715.1 Candidatus Woesearchaeota archaeon
TTTGTCTTGTCGAGATAGACCGTTCTACCGAATCTATCCAGAAGGTGCTGGTGGAACGGTGTTTAGCCTATCATTTAGCGCACAAGCACCAGGCATTTGCTGATTACGGCGCAGGCAGCGATTTTACCGTGCTGATCCAGACCACAAACGAACGCCGCCGGAACAACATTCAGTCTGCATTGGTAGGCGTTCCGGGCGCGGAACTGGTATGGACAACGGCTTTCCCGCTTGTGTCGCCTGAATCACTTCTTACCGGCAAAATCTGGATTGATTGGCAAGGACAGGAACGGGCGATCTTGAATGAGTGAGGGACATTCAATTACGCCGGGTCACGGAATGTGATGCTATAGCGTTCCTGTTTGACTGGCTTGATTTCATGCTTGAATTTCCATCTCAGGCTACCAGCTATTACCAGCAGTGACCGGCGTGGGAACAGGATTTTTCGTTCTTGCTTGTCTTCGCTCTGAAAAACCATTGTGGCGTCTGTTCCCAGTGCCAGTGTTAAAACATTTTCTCCCAGATTTTGAGCGTCACAGTGTGGGCCGATGCCAGCCCCGACCGGATAGCGGGTGACCAACGCCTGAGTAAAGCTTTCAGTATGCTCAAACCCCGCTTTCCGTGCGCAGAAATCACGGATTTTAAGCAGTTCACCCGGTAACGGTGGCGCATCCGGCAAATTCCCTTTTTGGGAAGGCACGTACTCCACACCGTAAGATATGACAGCCCGCTTGGTGAGCGTGCCGCCGTAGAAAGCCAGATGTTCCCACGTTTCCAAACCCCGCAAGAAGGCCAGCAACATCTGGGAATAGGATTTTTTGGCAGTTTCCACATATCAAAGCAGCCGTATATTTTGCCCACGCTTTTTGATTGCAGCTCAGGCAGATGAACTTCAGCTTGCTTTTATCCCACTTCATTGGGATAACGGGCAACTCAGTCGTATCACCGTCACCATTGCCCGAACTCAACCCGGAAAACGGGATTCTGGGCATCACACCGGATTGCCAGTTAAGTTGAAACCCGAATGCCATCAATTTGGTTGTGACTTGTTCGAACATCCCGTTTTCTATAATGCGGTGTGTCATTTTTTGACCGGACAACTTTTCAACGCCGTTGATGTGTGTGTCAAAACAAATGGGTTGCAACCCGATCTCCATCATTTTCCTGCCCCATTCCTTGTTGTGATACCCAGCCCGGCTTTTGCGCTTGGCAAAATGAAACTCCCACAGATGACACATTTCGTGTACCAGGGTGGAGAGAATTTGTTCATCCGAGCATCCCCCGAAGGTGTCAGGGTTTAAGGCTATTTCATCGGTTTTTGAATCATTTTTGCGCCCCCTAAAGTGTTCCGGATGATAGTACCCTCTGGCGTTCGGATGTCGTTGTAGCGTAATCAGGCATTGCGGCAAGATACCCTTAAACAGATGAGCATTGAAATGGTCATAGGCACGTTGAAATCCGCTGTATTCGTGCTCAGTGATCTTGGTGGACATAGCCATAGTTTTCCCCTCAAAGCATTTCGATGATTACAAATATTGTATCGTACTATACATAAACACATATATCCATCATTGGAGAATACCCAAGAGTTGAAAGCGATGTCTCAAGGCTCACCGCCCGTGCTGCTTTTTATATTTGTGCAAGCATCCGGAATCTTATACCCCCTTCAGTCCTCTTTATTTGCCCTCAGGAGCGTTTATGAGTCCCTGAATAGGTTTCCCCCCGACTCTTTTTAGAAGCGAGCTTAAAACGCAAATATGGCAGGAATTTTGCACCAACTTTGGTGGCGTGTTTCGGCTATGTTAAACTTCTGATTGTTTTACTTTCTTCTCAGTGTTCTATTCTGCTTAAAATCCTCAAAATTGCAGGTTCTTTTTTCCTCTTTCTATTCGGCAAACCTCCATCCAGCCGCGCCACGATCTACGGCCAGGCCCGTTTTATGACCAAAGCGGAGATGCGGAAGTTTCTGAACCCCAGAAACACCGGTCTGGTTTTCGGGAAACACCGACTCAGCAAAGACCAGTCTTACCGCAACCTGTGTCTTATCGCTCCTACTGGTGCAGGAAAAACAACCCGTTTTGTCATCCCGAACATTTTGCAGGCAGATGGCAGCATTGTGGTCACAGACCCCAAGGGTTCGATTTACAAAGCCACCAGTACTGCGATGAAGGCCAAAGGGTATCAAATCCAGGTAGTGCAGCCCCACCTACCCGACCAGAGCGAACGATTCAACCCGGTGACACGTTGCGCTACGCCCCAGGCATTGCGCCGGTTGGCGGGTATTTTGGCGGCCAACGCCAGCAGCGAGCAGGGAGACCCATTTTGGAAGGTCACGGCCCAGAACGTCATCAACATCTGTCTTTCAGCTCTTTCCAACGTTCAAGACCGGCGATTGATGCACCTTGCCAATGTGCGGCGGCTACTCAACACGTTGGCTTCCGAGGAAATCAAGACCGCCGAGTTTATGCGCAAGCACCTGGATGATGCCGTCTATGAAGAATATAAAGCCTTCATTGCCCAGGACAGCCGCGTAATGGCAAACGTCTTGAGCGGAGCGAGAGCCGCGCTTGACCTGTGGGCGGATGAATCTATCGTTCGTGTGACCCACGCCGACACGCTCAAAATCGAAGATCTCAGAACCAAAAAGACCATCATTTACATCATTGTGCCGCAGTACCAGATAACCTACTATTCCCAGCTTATCGGGATGATTTATCAGGATTGCTTCGAGTTCGTGTTAAAGACCGGTCAAGACCAGAGCATCAGCGAGGAAGAACGATCCAGAATGCTCAGTGTGTGGTTTTTCTGCGATGAATTCGGTAATCTCTCCAAATTAGAACGGTTGGCGACCACGACGACCACCCTACGGGAAAGCCGCGCCAGCTTGAGCCTGATTCTGCAAGACCCGTCGCAGCTTGAAGCGATCTACGGCCCACGGGAATCCCAGGCGATCCTTGCGGGCGGCATTCAGAACAAATTGTTTATGTCCGGATTGGATATTGAGGTTTGCGAGCGGATAGAGCGGAAAAAGAGAAAAAAAACCGTTTTCGACAGCACTGACGGCACGGCAGACAAGCATGCCCGGACAGTCGCCAAACCGTTAATGAGCACCGATGAAATCCGAATGCTGGACACAGACAGCGCGATACTGCTTTCAGGCCGTGAGCGGCCTATAAAGCTGAAGATGCTACCCTTCTATGCCGATCCACGCTTGAAAGCTTTGACCGACCAGCCCCCGTGCCCGATGGGCTTTGACTACAGCCAGGAACGGGTTTCTTACCTGAACTTGAGCGAGACAGCCTGAACCCGCCATAACCCCTTGATAGTGCCGTAATTGAAGTTTTTTACCGTAATTGCAATCAGAGCAATGAGTTGTCAGCTTGATAATCGTTGGCTTTGCGGTAGTATATGGACGATTAGCCAATCACCCTTTCACAAATGCCCGTAGCCCAATCCCGGAAAAGGCGGATTTCCCCTGTGAAAAAAGAAGCCGAGAAAGCGCTGAAGAAATTTGAAGAATTCAAACAGACCAAACCGGAACAGATGAACCTGTTTGAGATTTTAGCTCCCGAAGACCAGAAGTATTCCAATTCCATTGAGTTGTATGACTTCATCCCAAAGTACTTTTGGGGGAAGCAAGAGCGCATAAATGGTGAGTTTCTGCGTGCTCTTGAACGCTCATTCACGTGTCGCGGTGTGTCCTATAAGGTCAAAATAAGTCCAGCCAAAATACAAGACAAAGATGGCGTACACCGTGATTATTACCCATCTAAGCGTGAGGAATTGGTGGAAGACGCCTTGAGGAAACTGGCGTGTGAAGGGCAAGGGTTATTTTTGGACGATCAAGTTGGAGTTGTGTTTACCTTATATGAGTTAGAGCAGGAGTTGCAGCGCATAGGGCACGGATACAACAAGGCGGACATTAAGGATGCCTTGCTCATTTGTGCGAAGACAAATATTGAAGTACAGACAGAGGATGGAAAAGCGGTTGTAATCTCAAACTTGTTTGAAACTCTTGGATTGCAAACAAGAGAAGATTGGAAAGGACACGGCCAGAAAACCCGATGCTTTGTGAGGTTCAATTCGCTTGTGACCAATAGCATCAGAAACAAATCATTTCGGCAACTAAACTATGAAAAAAGTATGTCATACAAGAGTGTGATTGCCCGCCAGTTACACAAGCGGATGTCTCACCACTACACCCAGGCCAGCGTAATGAACAACTACAGCATTATGCTGACCACGATTATTAGGGACTTTGGCCTGACGGTTTATGAAAAGCTTTCCAACAACTTGCGTGATGTAAAGAAAGCGTTGAAGGAGATGGAGGAAAAAGAGGTCGTGCTGAATTTCAAAATTGAGCCGGTGGTTGACGGTCAACGCAAAGGTAAGCTCTTGGACGCAAAAATTATTATTCAACCGCACTTCCGCTTTGGTAGCGAAATGAAAAGAGCCAATGAACGACAAAGAGCCATATTGTACCCATCCGGACAGCCACAGTTACCAGGGAACAAATAAAGATAGGATGACGATCTGTGGAAAACTTTTGTGTTTAATCCAGGAGGGTAATGGATTTTTCCAGGTAAATAAAAGATGATAAGGTCAAAATAGGTGGTACTGACTCCACGAAATAGGTGGTACTGACTCCACGATACCCCAAAAATAGGTGGTACTGACTCCACGGTTAGAGCAAATAGGTGGTACTGACTCCACGAAACAGGCCCCAAATAGGTGGTACTGACTCCACTGTCAAAGTTGATAAAGAGCCTCTTTTAAACCAGTTACCGGTTTAAAAGTCACCTTATCCTTTCTTTATCCTTTTAACCTTATTTTAATCTTAGGGTGAGTCTGATAAAATAACAATCTGTGGAAAACTTTTTCAAGTAAGGCAAACACAAAATTCGGATTGCGCTTCGCGCAAACTAAAAAGTTCCTTCTGAAACACTGAAAAAGAAAAAGAAATTTGATTCTTAAATTCCCTTCTATTATCGGACGCTATATTATTGCATTCCCGCAGAAGGAACAAGATACAGTAACTATAAACAAAATCAGATACTTACATCTTACAAAAGCTTTACATTGTAAATCTATGGTAAATCACTTCGATTTACAGTTGCTTTCATCTTGATTTACATAAAACCTTGCTTTTATCAAGCTGTCCGCTATAGTTTGGTGGAAATCCAATTACCAACGAGAGATTATGAAAATTGCTGTTATCAATCAGAAAGGTGGAGTAGGCAAAACCACCGTTTCAGTCAACCTTGCCTATGGGTTGGCTTCAGAAGGCAAGAGGACATTGCTCATTGACCTTGACCCACAAGCTCAGTCCAGCCGGGTTTTCTGCCGAACCATCCCCAAACAAGCTACCGTGCAGGAACTGTTTTTGAACCGCACCCTGGACTTATCCAAAGTCATCAAACCAGCCACCATCAGCAAGCAAAAGGTGGAACGGCTTGACCTCATTCCCGCAAACATTCACTTAGCGGTAACAGCCGAGCAGATTATCAGTAAGATTCACCGCGAAAAGATTTTAGACAGCCACCTCAAGAAAATTGATGCTGTGTACGACTTCATCTTGCTGGACTGTCCCCCTGCGCTGAACGTCTTGACGGTAAATGCAATCTACAGTGCCGATGTGATTCTGATACCGACCATTTACAGCGCCTTGTCTCTGGACGGCATTGCTGACCTGTTCGACTCCATTGCAACCGTCAAGGAAAATACCCCTTACCGTTTTTGCATTTTGCGCAATGCCTACAACCCGAACACAACGGTTTCAAACAAGTTTATTGAGAAAAATCTACAACCCTATCAAGACAATACCCTGAAATCGGTCATTCGCCGGTCAGAACCGATCAATCAAGCCCACATGAACAAAGAACCGGTTTTCACATTTGACCCGACCAGTAACGGAACGAAAGACTTTATTTCCTTGACTCAAGAAATCATAGCCTATGCCTAAAAAAGTCATTACCGGAGAAAGCAAACTGCTTACCAGGAAAGCCGAGCCATCCGAGGCTACAGAGAAATTACCGCTTACCAGCCCGAAGAAACCAAAAAGCAAGATGAAAAACTACCGGCTGAAAGAAACCGATCTTGAGCGCCTACAAAAGATCATAGAAGGTGTGAACCAGCTACGCCCCCTGGACGAACCCGTGACAGAACTATCCATAATCAAGGCCCTGCTTTTAATGGGCAGCAGGAACAAACCGGAGCAGATGTTGAAGTTCATTAGAGAAGTTTTGTAAAGCACTTAGATTTACGAAAGATTTATGCTGGATTTATATTGTAAATCTAAATGCTTTATATGCACAGTTGTAAATTATTGAAAATAAGCTACTTGTAAGCTTTGCGTTTATAGCCCCGTAGAGCGATTTTTCCGAGGCAGGCAATACGATTGCACGTCCAGAAAATCGAAGCTGTAACCCTTTTATTTTCAATGGTTTAATTTTTGGAAAATCACGGTTTTTGCCTGTTTTTCGCTACACCACGCCTTTTTTGCGTAGCCAGCGCAGTTGTTCCACGCTCATATCACAGGCATCTTTCATAGATTCCGGCAATTCAGTTGCCCGCGCCGCGCTGTGAAACACCGCGTTCCAGTCAAACCCCGCCGCTTTGAAACCTGTCTCCGCCAGCAGAGACACCCCACCTTGGCGGTTTTCCGATTCATTGCCAAACATTCCGTCATTTCCGGCTTTGTCGCGATCATACCAAACCAGAAACTCAATATCCTTCCCCAGCCGTTCGGCCAGTAGCCCGAACCGTGGCAACTGGTCAGCGTCCAGATGAGCGCCGAAGGTAGACACCACGTTGTAGATCCCCGCCTCTATGAGTTTGGCAACATCGAAGCAGCCTTCCACGACCACCACCCGCCCGGTTTCTTGAACCTGGACTACAGCTTTTTCATCAAGTAACACCTTGTCAATATTGAATAATTCACAGGTTTTGATAAACCCCCGGTAATGATGCCATTTGCCGTAAGCTGTTTTTTGTTCATCGGTTGTGGCCCTTCCAATGTGCGACAAAATCACGGGAAACAACTTCCCGTCCTGAGCGACTTCCACGCCCCGCACCTGGAAGACAATGCGACCCTGCATTGAAGGAGACCCACGAGGAAGGTAGCCCGCGCCCAGATAGTGGCACGTTTCAGCACCGATGCCGCGCCGGACAAACTCCGGATGTGAACCTTGCTGTTTCAAGTATCGGAGCAAGCTGTACTGAACCTGTTCATTTCCTTTTTTCTTTTCAGTGTTGCTCTTCCCCGCGTTTCCTGTTTCCGTTTCCCCCCAGCCCCCATCGGTTTTAGCGCTACCGCTTCCTTGCTCTGGACTGCCCTTAACAACCTGCCCGACGGTTTCTTTTGCGCCGGTTTGATGGTTTTTAATTGTGTACCAGGAGCACCTGTTTTCCACAATCCAGCGAGCCGCATTGTAGCAGTTCAGATTGAACAGTTTTTCGATGAGCTTGGTGTAAAACCCGCCTTGTTGGGTTGAAAAGCAGTACCAGCCTTTTGGATTGATGTGGAATGAAGCAGTTTTTTCGGCGTTGTTGAAGGGGGACTTTGCCCACCAGTCATTTGGTTTGCTCCGGTTTTCATCTTTTTCCAGCCCCAACACCAGGAACAAGGCTTGCCAGTCACAGTTATCATTGATTTGCGTGAGGATGGCATCATTGACGTACAACTGAGTTTCCCGGCCCAGGTTGGTTTCTTCGGTTTCCCCATTCTGTCTGGTTGGTTCTTTCATACCCACCACATTAAAATTATCTAAAAGTTTTTAAATATTTGAAATCAGAGCTTTTATGTCATTTTTTATTTAACCTCTACCCATTCGGCTTGTCAAACCTGTCTGCTTTGAAGCAGGCAAATTGTCAGATACCCGACCATCGAATAATTGCCAACCGCCCCCGGTTGACGTGTGTCCGAATATTGGTAGAGTAGGAAGTGTTCACCCCTCATATCGCCGAGGGGAAAGCAGCCCCCAGAGAACGGGGGGCAAGATTGCATTCAGGTGCGGGGACAAAGCCAAAACCCGCGAACCTATCACCTAAATGCACCGGCAAAAAACGCCTATCTTGCGACGGGGGACACCCCCATTCGATACCCCCGCGTTTGTGTCACGCTGTCTTGTTTGTCCACATTGCGCCTACCTACTACGCTTTCTTTTTTATTGGCTACCGCGTGTTTTATGCCAACCCGCCCGGACTATTTTGACCAGGCCAGGAAATCTGTGCGCCGAAAGCTCAGGGACAAACTCAGCTACAAACGCCGGACGAAAGAAGTCAAATGCACCCTCACGCGCCAAGATTACGCGCATCTTTTGCGGCACGCCGCCGGTGCCGGGATGCGCCCGGCCACCTATCTGAAACGTGCTGCTATGGCATATATGGGCCAACAGTACCTTGTGCCAGACCAGCTTGAACAGACAATGCTAAAACTGATCTATGAGCTTTCGGCCATTGGCAACAACCTGAACCAGATAGCCCGGAAAGCGAACTTTTTTCAGAAAGTGACGGTCTTTGACCTGAGAGAAGCCAAGCGCCTCACAAGCCAGCTTGAGGAAGCCGTGAAAACCTTTATTACCCGACCAACCACACGATGAATGCTCATCAAATCAGTCCCCTGCAAAACATTCCGCTGCAAGAGCCTGATTCAATATATCAACAAATCAAAAGACAAAGCGCCGTTTGCGATCCTGCACAACCTGGACGCCTACAAGGACAACGTGAAGGCAGTCACGCGGGAGTTTGTCCAAAACGGCAAATTGATAAAGACCCGGAGCAACACGACGTATTTTTTCCACGAAATACTGTCATTGTCGCCATCCGACCAGGATGCCTACCCACCCGCCCGGATGCTCACCATTTTGGAAGATTTGGCTTATGTGTACCTGGAAAAACGGGGCAACACCGCGCTTGGATATGGGAAGATTGAAGTAGGGAAAAACGGCAACTACCACGTTCATCTCATCATTTCCGGCAACCATAAGGCCACGGACAGGAAGCTGAGATTGTCCCAGGCCGACTTTGAACGGGTGAAACGGGAAGTGGAAGGTTACCAGCGATTGTACTACCCGCAGTTGGAACACAGCCTTGTGTTTGCCCAGGAGAAACGCCCCAGCCGCGCCATTCCGAAGACAACCGTTGCCGAGCAGCAGCGTGAGCATCGCCATCAATCGCAGGGAAAAGCGCCTCCCCCGACCCGAAAAGAGGAAATCAGAGCGATCATTGAGAAAACCTTGACCTATGCGACCAGTGAGCAAGATTTCATCGCCAGGCTGAAAGTGCAGAATCTTGACGCCTACCAGCGCGGAAACACGCCCGGAGTGATTGACCGCCGTGATGGAAAGAAATACCGAATTTCCACGTTAGGGCTTGAGACTGCGCTACGGGATGCCCGGCAGCAGTGGACGCGAGCGCCGCAGAGGAAGGAGCAGGAACGGGCGCTTGAGATGGAGAAGGTGAAACGGGAAATGGTGAAACCGCTCAGATTCCGGGACGACATCCGGCAGGTACTGACAACCCCGGCGACCACCGACCCCGCCGCGATGGATGACGACCGCCAAGCCGAGTTGAACGAGCTTCTACGCCACATCCGGGAGAAGGAGCGCCAAACCTTAGTTAAGAGCCTGAACCGCCCGCCATAGCTTTGCTTTCCACCTTTCCCCCTTTCTATCCTCTAACCCTCTTTTTATGCCGCTGAATACTTTTGATTCCGACGACTGGGAAGCCGAAACCCCGGAAGACCAGAACCAGCATCCGTGCTCAACTTCAAAGCTGGAAGCCCTCAAAACCGGCGATCCGTTGTGGGATTATGTGGTTGAGTATCTGATTGAGGAAACCGAAGACCCGGAGAGCCGGAAACACTTCATTAGAAAAATTCTTGAGCTTGGATGTGTGCAAGGAGCAGTCACGCCGTTGATTTTTGCAAAAGACATTTATGCTTTTTATGACCGCTTTGAGCCCCAGATTGACCAGCTTTACCGGGAGTCCGAGCAGACCACCAGCCAGCCGGTACATATTGAGGGAGACGACAGAAAGCAGGGTTTGGCGTGGTTTGCTTTTGAGGAAGCCACCAGGCAGATAGCCGCAGAGCTTGGAATTGCCCGACCCAGGCCGCGCCGATTTTGACGGTATCGAAAAATATTGTCCCCCAATACAAACTGTTATCAAGTGACTGATTTTTTGTATGCCACGCACGCCCCCGGTAGCCTGTCAATATTGCGGGAGTTCCAACACGGTTAGAAACGGATTTCATAAACCCACAGGCAGCCAGAAAGTGACCTGCAAAGATTGCGGCAGACACAGCCGCACGGCATACCAGCACCGAGCGTACTGCGCCAGCATCACCACCCGGATTGACCATTACCAGGATGCCGGAATATCAGTGAGACAGACCGCCCGGCTCATCAAAATCGGCGCGGCCACGGTTCATAGAACCAAGCGGAAACTTGCCGACGAGTACCGGAAACGCATCGAAACCCCGTATCCCATCCCACAGAACGTCACGCACGTTATCGCGTGGAGTGGTGGCAAGGATTCATCGGCGCTTGTCATTTGGGCATTGCAGCATCTTCCGACCGACAGAACCAGGTTTGTGTTCTGTGACACCGGTTGGGAAAGTCCGCTAACCTATCAGTTCATTGAGGAAGTAAACCACCGCTTGCTTGGCGGTAAATTGATAGTGCTGAAATCGAAACGTTACTCATCCGTCCTGGATTTAGCCGAGCAGAAACGCCGGTTTCCTTCCACCAAGGCCCGGTTTTGCACCGAGCAGTTGAAAATCATTCCAATGATGGAATGGATTTTAGTTCTCAGAAACGAGTAATGGCTTGGCTGAAAGACCACCAATGCAGCGTGGAACGCCCGTTATTTTATTGGAAAAAGAAAGACATCTTGGCTCTATGCCGAAAACACAACGTTTTGAACCCGCTCTATGATATGGGCTTTGAGCGTGTCGGTTGTTTCCCGTGCATAATGGAGAACAAGGCTGGAATCAAAAACATAGCCGACCGTTTCCCGGAGCAAATCAGAATCATTGCGGAAGCCGAGCGGAGGATAGGGCGCTCATTCTTCCCGTACACGAAGACCCCGCCCCGGTACGGTTCAAAACCGACCATCCGGGATGTGGTCAGATGGGCACGGTCACAAGCACCGGCGGAGATGGAGGCCCTCAAATGCAATGACAACGCCGGAAGCTGTATGTCACACTATCAGCAGTGTGAATAAGGTTACTTGTCTTTACTAGCGGAGACAGTTGGTTTTGTGGTGATGATAATGGAATTGTTAGTCCATTGCTTTTTCATCGCAGGCATTGCATTCTTTTGGCTTTTCTTTATGAGATTGAAAATCAATCATTTCCATTGTTTCTTTCCAAGATTTTCTAGCAGCAACCCCTAAAAACAAAGAAATTGACAATACAATAATGACCCAATAGATTGTTCCCATGCCCCAGTTGGGAGACCAAAAGAAGCATCCAATTGGAAGTGACAGTATAAGAGCCGTAACGGAATGCGCCGACGCATTGAAGATATTCCATCGCCGCATAATCCATTCGTGTATGCCAGTAGGTAATAATGAGTGGTCGAATGTTGCCGTAATGTATATGTTCAAATTCGCTTTCTTATATTCCTCATTCTGAAAATTTTTTATTTCCCCTGCTTCAAAAGCAGAAATGTTTTTGGATATTTCGAGTTTTTTCCAGATTCGTTCTGCACTTTCTTTTGAAATATCAGCTTCGTAGTTTTTCCAGAACTGTTTCAAAAGAACTATCGAGATTGTACTGATTAGAAAACCTAGAGGCAGGAGTGATGCAGTAATTGCCGCGACTCCTCCTACTCCCATCTCTTTAACAAAAATAAACGGGTGTTTTTCGTGCAAGTAAGCTCCAAGATAAAGTGATGCAATAAAGAAAAATGGGGGAATAAGAAAACGAAACTGTCGGTTTTGATCCATATGAGCACCTTCCCAAAACATAAGGTGATACAACAGAACTCTAGTTGGTTAAACCATTTAAAAATATAGCACAGTGCTTGTAATTTTCCTTTCTCAAACCTCAGAAGTGTAGCAAGCACCCTCACCAGTCAAGAGGCAACGGGGACACAAAAGACCGAGCGCAAGAAAACCGATTCCTTTGACCTTGCGCTTTTTGACTGCGCCAAGGATCAAAGCGCATCCGCGTTTTTTCGGCTTCCGGCGAGCCGAAAAAATAACAGCGGTTTCTTGCCTTTTGGTTGCCTCACGCCCAGAGACAGAGGACAGGCTTTGACAGGCGAGGGACACCCGCTTGCCTCTGGTTTGCCGATGAGAAAGGACAACACCTCATTCGTTCTCATCAATCTTTATTTCTTTAACCATCAATTATTTATGGTTAAGAACATTTCAGACAGGAGGCTGGACAGTCTCAAGAACAGCAACCGGTTGCGGGAATATGTCATTGATTACATCAAGGACAATTACCAGCCGGACGAGCGGAAAAGCTTTTTCACCGACCTGCTACGGCACGGTTGCGTGAGCGGGATGGTGAACGATTTGATTTACACCGGCGATTGCCAAGCCTTTTTTGACCTCTTTTATGAAGAGATTGAAGAATTACGGCAGGAGTGGGAGGAGAACACCGGTGAGCCGATCCAGATCAAGAATGACCTCAAAAACGATCTTGCGTGGTTCGGGTTTGAGGAAACCGTTTACCAGCTTGCCGCCGAGCTTGAACTTGACTGGTAGCCAGCAAGAAGACCTGAGCAAGTCTTAAAACTGCTTTCTCTTATTTTTGCAAATTTTTGAAAAACAAAAACTTAGCGGTACAATGAGATAAATGCATTACTTCATAACCCATTTCACTATGGTCTTTGAAAATGCCGACCAGCTCCACCAGTACACCCGCAAAGAAGCAATAGCCGATGGAGTGCTGATTGATCTGTCACAGGGGGAGCTTGGCGCATTGCTCCACAATGCCGGTTTCCGCTATCCA
>JACQXV010000046.1:12982-14736 GCA_016208715.1 Candidatus Woesearchaeota archaeon
CGGCTTTCAAGCAGTATGTGACCGTCACGCCCGCAATGCGCCAGGCTGGCCAGACAGAACAAGGCCGTCTATGGGCCATTCTGAAGGGTTTAGGGCTGGCTGTCGGCGATAGCCAGGCCAGGAAAGTCCAAACAGACACCCTGCTTTTTCATTTCTATGTTCTCACTGAAGACAACCAGGCTGCCCGATGTCAGTTGAAAGTTGTGGCTGGCCAGGATGATGACGGCAACCCGTGCGTGACGATTATGCTGCCCAATGGAGATTGACCTGTTATCACCTACTTAGGGTATTTTTGGTTTGCTATTGGAGACATTCTTGTTTATCCCCCGCTACAAGCAGTTGACACGAACGCCCTGTCGGAGTTGGATTCAAGTTTTTCCAGAATACACTTTCCGATTGAGTCATTTGTTGTAATTGCTCCAACGATTCTTTGATTTTGCTGGAGATGATTTGCTCTTCAGTGTTAAAATGGCGTGGACTCAAAACTTGAGTGGTGGCGTAAGCTCTGATACGTGGTTTCGGGGAACTGCTATCATTGAATGGGGGTTGGGAGGTTTCACTATTAACAATGCTCATTTGAAACTTTTCGATTGAGCCATCTATCGTATTTGCCCCGGATTCATCCCATATTCTGTGGTTGCGAAGCGGCAGGCCATTGAGGGAGAGGACGGCATTGTAAGCATCATCAAGGCTTTCAAGCTCTTCAAGCCTTGAGGCGAACTGGTTTCCTGATTCTATGCACTCTCCACAAAAACTGGCGACGACTGCAAACTGATTCCGCTGTACGTCCTCCAAAACCAACCAGCGTTGTTTCCACTTGGTGTTCCTCATTGCTGCCATCACCCGGTAGCATTTCACTTGAGAACCAAAACTCTTGAGGAGTTCTTTTGAAAGTTCATTCACCATTCGCTTATTTTCCTCTTAACTTCGTTTGAATTGTCCGATGATCGGAATTGTACACCACATAGAGAGAAACACAGGTAGTTTCTGGTTCAGAAACTACCTGTGTGGTGTAGTGTCAACCCGTGCTGATTGCCGATCAATTTTCAAGAGACGTTAGATAAAATTCCAAGATATTCTAACGTTTCGATTAGCTGGATGTCCGATAATGGCACTCGACACTCCGCCAATTAAGTCCGGGTGTTTGACCCTGTGAATCCAGGTTCTCCGTTCACCTGCTCCTCCATCCCGAACACTTACAAGAATGGTGCTGACGGTTGATATTCACCGCCCTGCCGAGAAAGGTACTCATCAAGTGTGGTGGAGACCACCGGGTTTATTATTGTTTCAGAGGCTTTGATTTCAGAGGTGGTGCGACCAAGTTTCAACGACGCCCGATGATTTTCCTCCAAGACCACAACCGTTCGTTTCAATTGTGACAAAAGCTCAGGGTTGGTTGAAGCCGACTTTTCGAATGATTCCACTGCACTGTGGAACGCGGTCGCCGCTCCTGCACAGTCACGTATTTTTTGTAGAAACTGGCCTTCGAGAACGAATTTAAAGATATTGCCCTTGGGGATTTGAGCCAGTTGAGCTTGGGTATCGTTCAACCGGTTGGTGAAAATCAGGTACTGGACCAGTTTCAGGCGTGCCTCTGTGTCATTTGGTGCAGCCAAAGAATGCGAGAAAAGCTCATTAATGGCATTTTGTACTTTTTGGGTGAGTGTTTCATAAGTGTGTGAGTTTTGCAGAGAGGCTGAGTCGCTTGCATTTTCTCCGGCACTGAATGCACGCGCTTTGGCCTCTTCGAACAA
>JACQXV010000343.1 GCA_016208715.1 Candidatus Woesearchaeota archaeon
GGGGGATTCCAAAGAGGTATCCCTTTTCCCTATCCCCGTGGCATTTATGGTAATATCCGCGTTTTGGAGGGCCTCTCCAAGCGTTTCTGCGTCTTTATCGCCGATATACCTCACATCCACATTATCCGAAATAGCCCGCAGATTTTCCGTGACGCGCATGGCTTTTACCGCGTTTTCATCCGTAAAATAGAGAGAACTTATACCTTTACCCATTATGCTGTAACCAATTGAACTACCCGAAGCGCCGGCGCCACCCAAAATAACGACTTTCTTGCCGGTTAAGCTTGCCACTTCCTTTTCATACCAGTTGGTCCAGGCGTCGCCGTCCTCCTTGCCGCCAAAAAGGTTGCCTTCGGCGTCTTTAAAGATATAATCGAACACGCCGACTTCGCCATCCGTCACGCGTACAAGCCCTTTGATGTTTTTAGCTAATAGCTCCTTGACTGATACGCCCGGCGCGGCGAGGGGATGGATACCGATGATCTTGTCGTTGGCCATGAACTGCCCGATTATTTTTACAACGGCGTTTTCCGGCTCTTCACCACCTATCTCATACGGCACCGCGACAACGTTTTCACCGCGCGCCCAGAGCACGTTGTTATAAAACGCGTATGTTAACGAGCCGTCCGGTTCCCCTATCTTGAGATTTTTTCCGAATACCACGACGAATTTAGTATCTTCATTAATACGTCCGCCGAATCCAAGACCATCGGCTATTTTCTTTAGGTCTTTTTCAAACTCCAGCGTGTCCGGTTTTTCGGCAATCGCCGGCGCTTTTATTTCTTTAGGCGGCTGTTTCTGGACAATATTCACGATCCACTTCACCGCGAAAGGTATCGCTATCGCGGCGACAAACAGCGCCGCTATAATTATCTTGGAAGTCAGAT
This sequence comes from Candidatus Woesearchaeota archaeon, assembly GCA_016208715.1. Taxonomy (GTDB): domain Archaea; phylum Nanobdellota; class Nanobdellia; order Woesearchaeales; family UBA11576; genus JACQX01. The sequence continues at coordinate 888 of JACQXV010000343.1, forward strand.
CGGATATTTCATTAGCGCCACCGGAGGCAAAGACGTTGAACGAAAGAACAAAAACCAGCGCTATGCCGCTAAGCACGCTTCCTGAAATATTCTTTAGGATTGGCGAAGCTCTTTCCGCTTTACCGGCCTTAATCGTCGCGGCATATAGGCCGGCATCCACCATCTCAAACACGGCCTCTTTAGCCGTAAGAACATCGTTTTCATACACGTCCAAGATGTAGTCCTGCCAGGCCTTTACGGATTTATGTTCCCAAATGTTGTCGACAAGCGCTTTTCTGTCCGCTTCCGCCTCTGGAGCACCCGCCGCGATACTTAGTCTTAAATTCTTCAACTCTTTCAGGAAATATCCCGCTACTATCCCGGCTTTCACATATAAGAATTCGTCCGCCATACCTTTATACACGGACTTATTCGTCTCGTTAAGCCGCTCATACACATAACCTTTAGCGGCAGCCTCCAGGTTTTCTTTATCGCCATAGACGGTTCCGATGGAATCTAGTATCTTCAGTTTTATGTCCGCAAGTAGCGGAGAATCCCATATTTCCTTTTCAAGATCGGCCCTGGGCATTACACCCTTCCTCACGTTCCTTAACTTCTGGCGGAACGCTTCTTCCATTTCAGGCATCTTGTCCAGAAGACCAGATTCATCCCACACCATATCGGGAAGAGGTTTTTGCCACTCTTTGGGAGAAGTGAAAACCATGCGGTATAAGCCGTAAAGCATGGCGATACCTAAAATAGCCGCGAAAATGTATATCGGGTTCGTTTTTAAAAGCTCCACTACTGCCGGGAGAGAGGTAACCGCGTTCCATTCTTTTCCGCTTATAATGTTGGCCCTTACGAAATCCACAAGATCAAGCCCAAGCCCGATACTTACGAAGAAAAGTAAAAGCACCATAAACCCGTAATTTAACGCGAGCTGTGTCGTGAGCCTGAGGCCTTCGAGATCTTCCTCGAACGTCTTGTGCTCCTTTTTGGGCGATGATATTTTTTTCGTATTATAGAATGTGGCAAAAATATTCCAACTGATATTATCGGCCACTTCTATCTTCCCATTATCATTGAGAGTTAACGTTTTGTAAGGCTCTTCTTTTATCCGCGCGTAAACAGTCCGTCCGTCTCGTGATATACGCCCATATCTCAGTTTGTCTCCTTTTATTTCTATTATTTTACCCGTCACGTTACTTATCGTAATCTCAATGTACCCTAAATCTTTTTCCTTTATTTTTATTATCCTTCGAAATGTATTTTCCTGGATAATCTCTTCCTGTATGGGCACTTTAGCGCTAAATAATTTTTTTCCCAACCGTTTCGTTATCTCTTCCTCTATCTTTGTCGCCCTCGGTGTCCTCCACCAGTATCCTATCCTTCCGCCGTTAAGTATTTCCTGCCATGCCATCATACAGCCCGGGATATAAATAAGATGATAGAAATCTATAAAAAAGTTCGGCGCGGCAGCCCTGAACCTTATGGCGCGCACACTCCGCTCTTCCATGGTCTTTCCGAAAGAGACATACTTTCTCCCCGCGTACATGACC
>JACQXV010000086.1 GCA_016208715.1 Candidatus Woesearchaeota archaeon
CGGATTCTTTGTAAAGCCTGCTGTTTTGTATGGCTACGCCCAGCCAGTCCGCAAGCTTCTTTAAAAATGTTACTTCCCTCGGTTCAATCGGGCTTCCGCTCCTGAAATCGCCGTAAAACAAACCGGTTACCTTCCCCTCAAAAGCAATTGGGGCTATGACGGCATTTACAATATTGAATATCTTAACTATCTCCTTGTCCATAGCTCCGGTTTCTCTGGTATTTTCAACCGACACCGGACTGCCTTGAAGTATTTTATCCGCCGCAGGAAAGTCGTTCAAAGTAAAGGTTCTTGCCGACAGCGCGTTTTCCTCACTGTGATTGAGCCCGTATCCGCCCGTAAAACTGAAATCTTTGTTATCCTCGTCATATATAAAGATACAGCCTCTGTCAAGATTCAGGTATTTAGGGGCCAGATCTAAAACATTTTTGACAATTTCGCCTGTATCAGGACGTAAATTTAAAGCCTCCACAATCTGCAAAAGCGATTTGGACCTGTCAGCCTCATGCTTAATTTCTTCAAAAAGTATATGTAATTTGTCTTCAGCGCGTCTGTGCTCTGCGAGTTTAGTCTCCAATTGCTGATTAGTCTTTAACAGGTCTGCAATGCATCCCTGCCCCTCCGCCGCTGATTCACTGCGAAGTTTTTGCAATTCATCTTCTGCCTGTTTGCGTCCGGCGGTTTCAGCCTCCAGTTTCTGATTGGCTCTTTCAATCTCAGCCGTGAGTTCTTGAACATGCAGTGCTGATTCATCTAACAGCTTTTGTAATTCCTCATCAGCCTGTTTTTGCCTGGAGATTTCCGCCTCCATCTGCTGACCGGTTTTTATCAGGTCTGCAGTGCGTCCCTGAATGTCTGTTGCAGATTCAGCGCGCAGTCTTTGCAATTCATCTGCCGCCTGCTTTTGTCCGGTGATATCATTGACCACGGCAAAAAATCCGGCAACCTCTCCCTGAGTGTTTAATGAAGGTATATATGCAGTGCTGATACAACGCATCTCACCGTCTTTGCCCGGCATAAGACTCTCATAAGTCGTCCGCTTGCCTTTCAAAGCATCTTCAACGTAGGGCTGAATTTCCAGATAAGCCGCTTCGCCGATTATATCTTTAATCTGCTGTCCGTTAAGTTCATCGCAACTGCGTCCGGACCATTCTTCAAAGGCCTTATTAGTAAAACGGCAGCGCTGTTCTGCATCAATATAGGAAATCATTGCCGGCAAAGAATTCGCCATCAACTGCAACTTCTCCAGACGTTCTTTTAATTCACGCTCCTTTTTATGTTTGTAAAGCGCCATCTCAATGGCAACAAACAACTCTCTTTCCCTGAACGGCTTAATGATATAACCATATGGTTCCGTGTGTATTGCGCGCTGTAATTTAGCATTGTCCGCATAGGCAGTAACATAAATTATGGGAACATCCAGTTTGGCGCGGATTTGCCTTGCAACTTCAATGCCGTCAGTGTCGCCTTTTAACATAATATCCATCAGCACAAGGTCGGGAGCTGTTGCAATGGTCTGATCCACTGCCTTGACTCCTGAAAAAGCAACAGCGGCAACAGAATAGCCCAATCTTTTAAGTCTGGTCTGCAGGTCCTCCGCTATAATTATCTCGTCTTCAACTATCAGGATATTAGCCGGCGCCATAATTATTCCTCCATCTTAAATCTTCATTTGGCTTCGTTATCAGGATTGCCCGCCTTTTTATACTGCTGTTCCCTGAATTTAATTATAAATTCTGTGCCATTATTGCTGCTAAGCTCTATTGTCCCGTCAAGCTGCTGAGCTAAAAGCGTGATTAATCTCAACCCTAATGACTCAGGCTTACGGAAATCCATGTCTCCTGGAAAACCTGTTCCGTTATCCCTTACAATCAGGGTATGCATGCCATCGGCATCCGGGTAAACATAAACAAATACTTCACCTTCAGTCCTCCCGCGAAAAGCATACTTCAGGCAATTTGAGACGAGTTCATTGATAATTAAACCGAGCGGAATTGCAGTATCAATATTCAATGACAAAGCAGGAATATCAATCTTTAGTTTGACCCTGGCAGGATCAACGCCATACGCCTGAAATAAATAATTGGTCAGGTC
>JACQXV010000344.1 GCA_016208715.1 Candidatus Woesearchaeota archaeon
AACACTAATTCCTGCCACTTTACGCGCCTGATACGTTGTTTGGCCATCATTCTTCATTCTTAAAGTCTCCAAAAGCTTTTTCTTGGTGAGTTTCATACCCTCAAAAAACTCACCGTAGGGAAAAAGTTTCGGGATAACACAAATCAGTGAATCAGCGCAACCTTTAAATACCCTGCCTTTGTCGAACCAAACTATGGCAAAAATACGAAAAGCAGTCTCGTACCGGCGGCTTGAACGCCCCTACACCCGCACCAGCAAGTTTAATGAACTTTCCTATGTTCGTGGACGCCCAGTCTCAAAAGTAGTCCACTATAATATGGGCGACCTGCAATCAAAATTTGAGTACAGTTTGTTTCTCAAGTCAAAAGCAAACCTGCAGATCCGCGATTCAGCAATCGAGTCAGCGCGCCAGACATCAAATCGCTTTCTTGAAGAGAAGCTTGGCAAGAATGGGTACCGTGCCACGATACGCATGTACCCCCACCATGTTCTTCGCGAAAATCCACTTGCGTCAGGAGCGGGAGCAGACCGTATGAGCACCGGAATGGCCAGGTCATTCGGCAAACCCATCGGCGTTGCTGCGCGACTACACAAAGGCGCGGTCATGTTTCAAGTCGACGTGAGCAAAGCAAACCTTGAAGTTGCAAAGAGAGCACTTATGCGCGCGTCATACAAATTGCCCTGCGCCTGCAGCATCGAAGTGCAAGAAAACAAAGCGCCGAACGCCGCTTAACTATTCTACTCTATTCTACTCTGCTTGTCTTTATTTCTGAAGTGCACTCCAACAACACGCCAACAACACATCGAGTATCGAGAGCAGACTATTCAGACTATTGTATCTTTACCCCCTCCGAAAATAATTCTATGTGCATTAGAAAAGCACTCACAACAACCAAAAAAGTTGCCGATTGTGAAGGCGCCAAAAGAATGATAGAACAAAGCAGCATACAAGAAGTAACGCTTCACGCGGACCGCGAATACGATTTTGAACGCACCTATCAAGCCTATTACGAAAAAAACATCCAACCCAACATACGACCAAGAACATACAAAACAAAAGAAAACACACACAGACTCAAAGGAAAAACTCCCGCACAAGCAGCGCAAATAGAACTGAACCTCACAAGAAACCGACCCCCTGTCACTGCTATCGCCCATAAGCAAAACCTTACGCCTATGTCAACACTACAGTTCCACGTTAACTAACCAGTGTCTTTCATGCGATGTTGTCAAATAATCGTCATCTTTAAGTATTAGTTCTGCTTGGGGTTCTTTTTGAGGTGAATTTTATGATTTCTTGTGATTATTGTGGTTCGGGTAAGGTTGTTAAGAAGGGTTTTCGGCATAATGCGTCGGGTAAAAAGCAAAAGTATTTTTGTCATGAGTGTGAAAGGTGGTTTGTTCCTGATGATGGATTCAAAAGAATGCGATATGATCCGGAAGTGATTGTTAGAGCTATCCATCAGTTTTCTGATGGTTTTTCTTTGGGTAAAGTGAAGAATCATCTTCATCAGCATGACAGCACAAGTGTCTCAAGATGGGCGATTAGAACTTGGATTGTGAAATATGAGCACCTTCTTAAAAAAAACTCTCGCAGTGCTGCGCGCCAACGATTAAGGGGAAAATCCATTTCGATGAAAAAAGAATCCACGTGAATGGAAAGCTTCATGATGACTTAAACGCGATTGATTCGGAAACAAAATTCATTTTATCTGAGCTTTTCGTCGAGAAAAAAGATTTACCTTCTGTAAAAATCTTTCTTTTGCAGATCAAAAAAAGGTGCTACACGCAGATTCTTGCAAAATATGTCTCAGAAAAACACAAGCCGAAAAATGAAAGAAAACTTATCACTTTTGTCTGCGATGGATGTCCAACATATGGAACAGCATTCAACATATTATTTGGACAAGTCACAAAACTTATCTTTGGCATCCCGATAAAATACAGGAAGTTTGGAGTTAAACATAACAACAACGCGATTGAAAGATACAACAAGGAGATAAAAAGAAGAATCATTGTCTTCGGAAGCTTTCGAAGTCTTGAAGGCGCAAGAGTTTTTCTCTCGTTCAGGGCAATAATGCACAATTTTGTCAATCCCCATTCAGAACTTAACGGAACAACACCCGCCCAAGCCGCAGACATAAAAATCCCACTAGGAGAAAACAGACTATTGGACCTGATAAAATACGCCCCAAAACAAGATGACGTTAAATAGACAGCATCCTTTCATGCAAACCTTTATATAATAAAAAGGCCATATGATATGAACAGACAGTGCGTGTATCCGATCTAAACGAACTCGTTGTAGGAATCAGCCCCAAAAAGATGAAGGTATCGTTTGTTTTCTCACCGCAATTATTTTCTACGATCTACTTTTCTAAAATTTATTATTCTTATTTTTCAGCAATCTATTCTTCTTCAGATTATGAAAAAAAGAGGTCGATGCGTGCATGACTTTTGTTATCTGGCTCACAGGCCTCCCTGGTTCCGGGAAGAGCGCAATTTCGCGCGAACTTCTTGAACTTCTGCGGCAGCGAGGCGTCAAATGCGAGTATCTGAAGCTTGACAAGTTACGCCAAACCATTGTCAGAAGGCCACGCTATGATGTTGAGGAGCGTGATTTTGTGTACTCTATCCTGATCGAGGATGCAATTGAGTTTGTGAAAAAAAACAAGAATGTCTTGATCGACGCGACAGGTTACAAGAAGGAGTGGAGGGATCAACTGCGTAAGAGCGTGCAAAACTTTGTGGAAGTATTCATTAAGTGCCCTCTCAAGGTATGCATCCGTCGTGAGGCGAAGCGGCCGGCAAGCTGGCTTATGCACGGCATCTACAAGAAGGCGATTGAGCGTAAGAAGAAAAAGAAAAGATACTCCGGGCTTGGGGAAGTGGTGGGCGTAGACGTTCCTTATGAAGAGAATGCGCGTGCAGAACTGGTGATCGAGTCAAACAGGCTGTCAGCAAAGCAGGCAGCGGTTGTTCTGCGGCATTACTTAACCATGAAAGGTTTTGCATGAGTGCACCGGCGCGCATTGCGCTGTTGCTGATAGTGTTCAAGTACGCATTTTAATGCGCTGAGATTCCACCAGTCATAAGAGCTATGCTCTTATTGAGTGACTGCATCGAGCGTCCCTGTGCCTGCAAGTGAAGACGTTCTACAGAGCCTTCAGAAAAGTAACATTTTTAATGGGAAGGAGTTTTCAGAGTGAATCGGGGGTTTATGATGGGACAATGGTCTTCACGCGCGCCGCGGCCAGAACGGTTTGGCGGCCAATCAGGCTCGCAGGGGTTTCGTGCACAGCATCGGCCGCAAGGGCGCTACGGCCCGCAAAAGCCAAGAGGTGATGTGGGATTTCACACTTCGCGCCTCATGTTCGCTGTTCATGATGGAAAGCTGCATTTCGCGCCTCCAAAGGCGACATATTCTCATGCTAAGTGGTTTCGTAATCAGGGATGGGTTCAAGGAAAAAACGATTTGTTTATGGAAAACACGGTCCGCGGGTTTATTGATGCGGAAGGAATTTACTTCTATGTGGGATTTGACTTTCGCGTCGATGATGATGCAGAGAAGACTTTCTTTCCGCACATTGCCGAACTGAAGGTAAAGTTGCGGCTGCCTGACGAGTTTCCAGTATATGGAGGCATGATCCGTACTGAACACCAAGGCAAGTTTGAGACGCGAAAACAGTATGGTTTTCTTGCGGACGTCATAAAAAAGCATCCAGCGAAGCATCAAGCGTAATGGCCGCAGCGCAATGGTAGCAGCGTAATAGCAATAGAAAGAGTTGTTTTCTTTTATTTGTTTAGGCAGCGTCGCTACCGACCTGCGAGCTGAGGGTTTTTACAGCTATCCCGCACTATTGTTTCTCACACGATTATCTGTTCATACGATTATCGGTTCATTAATCAGCCAAACATATGCGGCGAGCGCCGCGTACAGCAAGCGTCATGGCGACGCCGCGATAGAATCGCTAAACAAATACGTTTTCTTAACTTTTTCTTGCAGAATAGTCAGCGACATAAATAACGCATGAAATAAGGGGTTGTGACCCCTTATGATCCCCTTTCCGCCTCGTTACTCTGCGCCTCCGTTGGAGGTCGCAGTATCTTACTCGGCGGTAAAAGACAAAATGTTTTTTTGAATATCGTTGATTACTTGCACTTTGTG
>JACQXV010000047.1:0-25981 GCA_016208715.1 Candidatus Woesearchaeota archaeon
AATGTTTCCATCGCTGATCGAGATTCGTCCAAGCTTTCTTGAATTTTGCTAATCGTTTCTTCAAAGTAACTGCGTTGTGCTGCAAGTTCTGCCTGCCTTCTTTCCTGCTCTGAAGCGCTCAACGCGGATTTCTCTTCTTCGCGTGCAGCGTGAGCGGCTGCAGAGCCAGATTGCTGATGTTGTTGTCGGGAATGGAAGATTAGAAAGTCAGCTGAAGTTATTACAAGCGCAGCGTTTGAAAGAGCCGAAAGCTTCGCGGGAAGTATTACAGCAGCGCAGAAAGCTATTGCGAAACCTTATTGCGTTGATTCGCGAAGAGCGAACATTACGAACAAGTGCCCAGGAGAATAATGCACAAAGAGTGGACTTGCTTCATGCGCGGAAAGAAGAGCTTGGAATGCTCGATACAATGATGCAACAAGAATGCGATATCACAAATGCAGAAGCTCAACGAACAAGAGCAAATATCGAAGAACTGGGAAGAAGGCACGCGCTTCTTGAACGTGACGCCGCAGATCTTCGCAGCCGCGTTGCTACGATTCAAAGGCCGCTGGCCAAGGAAGTAGACGAAGCAATAAAAGAGAAATTAAAAGATGAATTGGAAACGCTGCGAGCAGACGGTGATAAATTAAAGGAAGATAAAGACCGTGTTGAGAGGGAGCTTGCTGCTGCCCGTAACGAACTTAAAGAAAAAACGTCTAAGAATGCCCTTGATGAGAGTGCATTAGCAAAGACGCGTGCTGAATTGGCAAACATGGAACAAGAAATAAGAAGATGGCTGGAAGAAGCACTAGCGCAAATACAGCAAAAACAAGCAGAATTGGATGCTCAACAACAGACGATTGATGCAGAACGCGGCCGTGCAAATGAAGCAGAGCGCTCAATAGCGCAGATGGAGCAGAGCCAGGGGGTAATGCTGGCGCAAGTGCGTGCAGAGAATACAGCTGAACAAGAACGATTTCGAGAAGAGTTGCGTGCGGCGCACGAGCAGGAACTAGAAACTCTTCGAACGCAGCTGACTCGCTTTGAAGGAATCGAAGCAGGTTGTGCGCTATTACAAACAGATTATACTGCGCTCGCACGAGAGAAGGAAGAACTCGAAAGAAGGCTCACGAAAAAAATTAGTGATTTGCTTGCGGACATTGATAGCCTAAACGAGAATTTAACACTTTACAACAGCAAGATAAAAAAACTTGAACCTCTGGTGCAGAAAACACAAGATCAAGAGCGGGAGCTTGATCAACTCCGTCAAGATGTGCGTGATGGCGAAGCACTGAACAGTGCCGTACAGCGACACCTTGATGAGGCAAGAGCGCAGCTTGCAGAACTTCGGGGGCTTGGTTCTCCGCAGCAGGATATTACTGCAGCTCAAGAAGCAGAAAGGGAAGCTGAAGAAGCAAGTCGAAAGAGAGAATTTATTGCATTGAATAGTGAGTTCAAGTTTCACTTAACAGGAGCGCATCAGTTTGATGCTGAAGGAAACTATAGTGCTGCTTTAAGTGAGTTAGATCTGGCCGAAAGCGCGTGCAAGAAGCTCTATGAAAGAATGCCGCCGCAGCTTGCGGAGCAATTCAAGAACAACATTCGTCTTCTTCGTGACAAAATCACTGCTCAAGCCAGCGGTATGGAGAAGACTGTGTGGGTGTTGGTCGCCGTAGGGCCCAAGGAGAGTATACGCTGGGGGTATGTGAAGAAGAATGCAGAACAAACAGGAACAGCCACCGCTGCAGACAAATTTGACTTGGAAGCCGTGTTTCCGGATTTAACAAACATGTTTCACACTGGCTTTATCCTCAGTTCAGAGAAGCTCCTCAAGGATAGTATCAAGATTGGCAAGTCTCCTTCCGCGTCGGATATCATCATACACTCCAATGACCCATCAATGAAAATCAGTCCGGTGCACGTCGGTCTAAAACTCCGAAAAGATTCTTCAGAACTCTTGGTGGTTAGCAATAATGATAATACAATGCGAACGAGAGCTGGAGACAAAACGTGGGAAATCTTGCCGCAAGGAAGAACTGCTGCGCTGCAATCTGCTAACCAGCTTATATTGGGGCGTGACCTGAATTTACCGGTCTGGTTCATCCTTGCACCAATTGCTGTTAAACCGGGGCATGAATTGTACCGCTTAAGCGACGTGCCGTTTTTAAAGTTTTGGATTTCATTTACGGCACCAACGATCGAATCACCTCCAATGCCGCAAGTGGAATTGCCGCAAGAGGTCGGTGTGCTTGTTCCAAAAACAAGAAATTACGATATAAAGCTTATGTGCGGTGAGACGCTCGTTGAAGATATAATTCTCTTCAAGAAAAATTACACCATAGGTCGTAATCCAGAAGCGGACATCTTCATTACTGCACAACATAAAGACGATATCCGGACGATAAGCAGGAACGGTTGCATCATCGAACATGATAACGATGGAAATTACTCCATTAAACTTGTGAAAGAAGATTCCTATGGCGGAGTGTTCATTTTTGGAACAGAGAAGGAAGGAAAGTATAACGAGAATGTGACGCGGTATCGCAAAGTTGAAGGCGCGCTTGCATTGAGTGATGGAATGGAGTTTTGTCTTGATCGTGACGGCGAGTTTTGTTTTGTCTTTTCCAAGAAGAACCGTTCAGCTGTCAAGGCTATGCCGGATTTTAGAAAGTGGCGGCAAGTAAAAATCCATTATGGCGAAGCAAAGCAGCAGCGTGTTGTTGGATTCCTCAAGCCAGAAGGCGAATTCGAAATTTTTGTAGATAACAAGAAACTATCTACAGATCGCATCATGCTCTGGAAGGACTCGACGCTCATTGGGAAGAATCCTGACTGTGACATAAAGCTTGTCGCTCCTATGCTCATCTCGTTTCCTAAAGTCGAAAGTCTGGTAGAAGCATCAAGTGTTATTTCGCGACACCACGCAGTCATCAAGTTCAAGGATGGCGAGTACACGTTATATGATAACAGCACGTATGGAACATTTGTTCAGGGACGACTGGTTGGAAAGGGCAGCTCGGTAACGCTGCAGGACGATTTCTTAATTTGGTTCGCGAGCAATACAATGACGGTCAAGTTCATGACGCACAAGATCCCAGAAAGCGAGATTCCAAAAGAAGTCAAGCAAGCAGCATTAGTGTTTACGCAAAAACCCGCGTCAGCTGCAGAGCCGGAGCTGCCTCCAACAAAAGCCGATGAGGCTCGCCAAGGAATGGAATCTGCGCGGGTGAACGCAATCTTTGTGCAGCCAGCAAACGCTGACGTAGTGGTTGATGGTCGGCCACTTGATGATCCAAAATACCTTGAAATCATCAAGCCAGTTCTGTCTATTGGTGCCAAAGAAACGAATGACATTGTTCTTCACTGCGATGTTCCAAAATTACAGTCCCTATTGCGCGACAAGCAGGCTCGCATTGAGATAAGGCCGAATGGTGAAGTGTATCTTGTTGTATTGCGTCAGTTGTTGAAGAGCAACAAAGTTTTCATTGACGGCAAGCCGGTTGAGACACGAAGCGAGCAGGTAATCAAGATCGTTCCAGACCTGTTGCATGAAAAGAAGACATTCGTCAGCATTGGGTTTGGCGATCCAAGCATTGAACTGGTTTATAACATCACAACGCGCAAGACGATTTCAAAAGCAGGCAGGCAGTGGAAACAGGCGATTGTTTCATTTAAGATCGCCTAATCAGTAACAACAGTAACAAAGTAACAACAGTAACAAGCTGCCTGCTGAGTAAAATCAAGTCAAAAATCAAGTCAAAAAGACGCAAATATTAAAAAGGAGAAAGCTTAAAAACCCAGAAAAAGAGAAAGCTATGGATTCAAAACAAAAAGGGGAAAGAATGCAAAAAACGCGGTTCTTTGCACTTGTGGTGCTTGGGCTTATCTTGGTTTTATTGCTGGCTTCTATAGTTGAAGCTGGTCCAGTCCAGCGCATTGACAAATTCTTCAAGAACAATGAGTACAAGCAGCATGATAAACTGATTGATTTCCTCCTTTTTTTCACCTTGTTCTTCTCTGTTTGTTATTTAGGTTTCAGCAAATGGTTTGGTGAAGGCTTTGGAAGACCAGGTGCCGCGAAGAACGTTGTGGTTGGTCTTTCGTTCGCGTTGTCTCTTGCTCTTGCATTCGCGGTGGTTATCTCGACGGATTTCTCTGTTGCGTCGCTGCTTCCGATCGCGAAGAATTTGGTGTTTGCAATCATAGTAATTTTGTTTTATGGCATTTTTTCCAATCCGGCAATGATTGGTAATGACAACTGGGTAAAAAAAATCATGTCCTTCGCAATGGCTGTTGCTGTCGCGTACATCTTCCTCAATGTGTTCACGTGGGGCGTGTGCAACATCGAAGGCAATGCGGGGACAGCGCCATGTAAATCTGGTTTCTTCAACGCAGCGGGCTATGGCGTAGATTGGCTCTTTGGCGGCGGCGGAGGTACAACCGCAGGTACAACCGCTGATGGCAGCAAGACTGCCGAAAAAGGCGGAAAGGCGCCTAGCGGAGGCAATGGCACGGCTCCCGGTCCAACGCAGCCCGGCGGGCCGCACTTGCAAAGAGTTACGAATTGCCCCATCGGCAGCAGTAACTGGTATGCGTGGGAAAACGATTGGGGCAAGTGTGATTCGGCGGGGTGTGCCGCTGAAACACGCTCAGTTCCACGAATTACAGATGCTACTTTGATTAAACAAATTGAAGACTGTGAAAAGAATCAACCAAAACAGCCCGGAATAAGTCCGGGACAGGGAACTGGACCGGGTGGAGCGGGCGATGCCGCGGCATTGCAAGCAGAGGTCACCGCGCTTGAGCAAGAGCTGACGAATGCGGAAATTGAACTCAAGTCAGCGAAAGATCAGAGCGGAAAGGATGTCGCGAAAGGAAAGATACAGTCAATTAAAGCAAGGCTTGAGGCGCTGAGGACAAAGATCCAAAACGCGAATATTCCATGAACTATTCTATGAACATTATTGAATGAACATTATTGAACTCCAGGAATATTGAACTCTACGAACATCGAACTCCATGAACATTGTTAATTGAGCAAACCACAACATGACGCACGGAAAAGATCAGCACATTGGACCGCGGAAGATCGAAAAAATCATCTCTCTTGCTGCAATCAGCGCACCTATATTGTCATTGACTGCTTTCTTTGTTTTTGCACAGACCAAACAAGAGCTTGTGGCGCAAGTAAATGATTTGATAGTTCGTGCAGATGATTTGCTTGCGCAAGCAGGCGGCGCGGCTCCAGAAGGTGGCGGCTTCTTCTCAAGCCCGTGGGCGTGGATCCCTCTGCTTCTCATCGGCGCGTACGTGATCTGGATGCTTGCACAGCATGCAAGGTACAGGTATTTCCACGGTCTTGACACGCACGCAGTAGATGAGCGCATAAAGAGTCTGCTTCAGATCGCGCGGGATAAGTTGCGTTTGATCCATCAGACTCTGCCGCAAAGAGCTTTGACTTCTCCTGAAGAGGAGGTGTGGCGCGACACGGTGGATACGGTCACAAGAAGATGGGGTGGCACCACTGGTGTGATGCGCTGGCCTGTGCGCGATCGTCTCATCCGGCGCATAATCCGGAATGGCATTAGCAGGAATGATGCGCATGGCAATTTGATTTTTGTCCCTGAGCTTCGGGATATTTTACCTGCTGGACCGACTCCTGCAAACCCTGCGCGTACAAGATTGATGGAAGATATAGAGGCGTGCCTTGCAGCGATACTTGTCGCACAACAATTGTTGCGTGACGAGCTCGGCCGTTACTTCTATCCGCGTATCTTGCGTGTGAACGCGTGGGAGAGAAGACTTCAGCGTCACGTCACGTCTCCAGTGATACATTCGACACACAATGTCACGTTCACGTATGACACGAGGCTTGGAGCTCCGGGGATAACTGAAGTGAGGGTTTTCTTCCCAAATGCGGATCCTAAAGCAAGAGAGTTTGTAATGAATCGTAGCGCAGACGGCCAGATTTTCACCTTCACTACGACCGTGCCTTGCACGGCAGGCGACCACACATATTATTTCATGGTGGCTAGAGGTGCTGCTCCGATCGCTAACGAATTTGACCCGCTTAACATGAACAGGACCACAGTTACCGCGGCGAGTGCAGGCAGCGCACCTCCGATAGGCGGCGTGAATAGGTTTACTATATGACTACTATATGACTAAATAGATGATAGAGCTTATGATGTGATAATAATGGCAAAAAGTGCAGCAGTAAGAAAGATTAAAACATCACCGGCGATAAGAGACACCGCTGCTAACGACAATGCGGTTGCGGATGCACCTGCAAACGATTCCGAAGTCAAAGAGGCTGCCAAAGCTTCACCTTCTAAGTTCGAGATGCTTGGTGGAACTGGTGAAGGCAGCCGCGGTGTTCCTGTCCCTGTGAGAGATACTGCAAGGATTGTCGCGCAGATCAATGTCCTACTCGATCAGATCCGCAACCTTGAGTTTGATAAAGCTGACAAGTTGCTAAGTGCACTTATCGCTAACGAGCCTGTGCGCAGTGAAGAGATCGTGAAGTTCGGTCACGATACAGAGGCGTTTTTCGTGGACGCGAAACACGCGCTTTCAGACTCGAAGAAAGGCACAAAGAAAGAGGAAAGATTCATGGCGCTATTGAAGAAGCGCGCGATAACTCTTGATGATCTATTCGAGATAGTCGGACATTACGGTGCAGAAGAGAATGCTTTGCTCGATGATCTATTATCATCCAAGAAGCTCATGCATAAGAAGAAGGCATATAGGCTTCTGCGTTACCGTCGTGCCGCGGGCGCCAGCTTCATCAAGATAGAAGGATTCGAGCACGTTCAGTTCCTTGAGAACGAGAATAACAGAGGCTGGATCCCGTTGACAAAAAAGGATGTGAGCGATGTGCTGGAAAAGCAGGAGATGAAAGCGGTCAAGAAGATCGAGGCCGGTGTCGCTCAATCTCCGCAGGAGCTTGTGGCATTCATAGTATCATTGCGCGACAAGAAGGTGCTTCCTGAACTCATCCGAAAGGAGTTGATGGAGAAAAAACCGCTGATTCGAGTGGAGAATGTTACTGCGCGAGCGAATTATTATCTGGAAAAGGCAGGTGAGCCGCTTGTACATTTTGAAGGGTACCCTAAGAATCTGTGGGCGACGCTTGATCCAGCGTCACTTAATACGGCTGTGCTGCTTTCAAGTCGTCTTGTAGTCCTCAATGCCGAGCTTGAGCGCACAAAACCCTATGACATAAGAAGCATTGAACACATCGTTGCAAAAACTACACCGACAAAACAAGATCTCAACGAGCGACTTATCGATCAAATTCCTACATTTACACAAGGTGCTATCACACAAAGCGATGCTGAATTGCTTAAACTGGCGCATCGCCTGCTTCGACGGACGTAATCTAAACTTATCACAATCTAACCTGATCATAATCTTTAAACTTATCATAATCTTTAAACTGATCAAAAACCGGCATAAAAAGGAGGCCATTTGTGATTAAAAAAAAAAACCTTAGGATCGTGTTGCTTACTGTATTGGCGCTTCTAGGTTTTGGGCTGCTTTCTGTCGCATCGGGCGCATTAGACTGCAAGGACTATCAAGCAAAGTGTTATTCCTTTCGTGACGCCAAGTGGTTTGGAAACCAGCTCAAGATGGCCCAATACAAGGGGACCACAAATTATAATGTAGATGTCACGAGTCTCGTAAAGTGCTGCATTAGTCAGGATGGAGCGCAATACACGTATTATCCTGTTACTGGCGATGACGGTTACAAGTGCCCGTACTGTCTCAACATCGCTGCTGAGAAGGGTCAAGCCCAAGACGCGGCGTTGGCGTGTGACACTACAACAAATCCCGGCGACGTCATATCTCATCGAACAAGCGATGATACCTATTTTGTTGATGGAAAATGGCAGAAAGCTGCTGGGACCGCAAAGTATGCTGAAGGAAAATATCTTCCTTATATCGCCGGCAGCACGTACAGTGGAACCTACGGATATCGCAAATGCATTCTCAACTCAAAGGACGTCGATGAAAAAACTCAGCCTCCTGCCCAGAAGAGTGATGAATGTAAGGAGACGCTGACAGGTCCGCTTGGTGGCAGCACCACGAGCAGGAACGGCAAGCATGTTGAATTCGAGGCGGTTGGCGATCGGACGCGCATCAAGATCGGCACCGGTGTCGCGAAAATCTACTCTATTTCAGGCGTGGTCGGGTCATTTGAAGACGCTGATAATATCTTAGGCAATGGCGCAAACGCAAGGATTTGCGTAACTGTTAGTTCCGGAGGAACACAACTGGAAAAGAAAGCTCAACCAAAGAAAATTGCGCCAAAGCCTTCTGAAGGCGCGAAGATGAAGGGTGGCTGCAGGCTTGATGTCACTTTTGGCATTGGCGAGCCAAAAACCGCAACTCAAGAACCGCCAAATAAAGGAACCATTGAAGAGTATGCAACGAAAGTCAAAGATATGCCGGTCACGAGTGTGAACGTGTATGGTTTTTCAAGCACTGAGCTATTTAGGGGCAAGGGCGTTGAGGAATCAAAGAATCTTAATGAAGAATTAAGCAAATTACGCGCCGATGTGGTTGCGAGTGTTTTGACAAAAGAAGGTTTAGGATCATCGACCACTGCCAACGGTCAAGTGGTGTTGTTTAGCGATGATTTCGGCCCGAATCGTCGCGCAGTAATCTCAACTGAACCGTTGTCTTCTGAACATGATTTCATCGATGCGATGCCTTTGCCAGGGGCGATCAGCGGCGATTGTTCACAAAAGCCTAAGAAAGTCGCAGCGGTGTCGGAGGGCATGGCGGCACAGTACAAGATTGCGCAGCAGCTCTATGCAGAGTGTGAATCTCTTGAAAAAGAAGGAAAACTCGCTAAGGCGGCATTGAGGTGCGAGGATGCAGCAGTAGTTCTTCATGACCTCTTGCAGAATTCACCGGGCTTGCCTCCGCTGAGAACGCAGCCGCCTAAGGCAACGCAGACAACACCATGAATCGACCACGATTGATTGGAAGGGGAATACTGCTGATTTTATTGCTTGTACTGCATGTCGCGCTGGCCGCCGCCGAGGACGTGACAGCGGAGCAGATTACTGACTTATACAATAAAGCGCTTGACAAGCGTGACGATCTCGCGCGCCGTCTTGCACAACAGGCCCAAGATACTAATAACCTAAATGCTGCTGATGCCGGCGCGGGCCTCAAGGAGGTAGACGGGACTGTCGGTGAAGGAGGCAACAGCGGTCGTCCACTGCCACCAGATGTCCGGAAAGCAGCAGAAAAAACACAGACAGGCACAGCAGGAGCGTTTTTGTCGAAGAACAAGACGTCTTTAGGCATCGGCGCGGGTGTGCTTTTAGGAGTTCTGATCATATTCTTACTGCGCCGCAGGCGCAAGGGAACTAAAGAAGTTGTAGAAGAGGAAGAGAAGCTGCTTGCACAATTATCGGAAGATGAAAAGAAACTCTACCAGTTGTTCAAGAATAAGAAGAATCTGGTCGAACGCAATACTACAGAATTATATCGCCTGTTTGGCGAAGAAAAGCAAGCTACGCAGGCAGAAACAACTTCAGCGACAAACCAAATTAAGTGACAAACAATAAAGTAAATGACAAACAAGTAACAAAGAAAAACCATGGCAGCTAATACGGCACAACAGAGCAAGGAGCGCGCCGAGAAGGTGTTAGAAGTGTTGGAAAGGATGACACAGGATCCTCCGCAAGGACTTGTGAAGTTAGACTCGAAGTTTGCGGCGTTGGCGCCCATGATTGATCCTGCTCAAGAAAAGGAATTTATCAGGCGCATTGCACAATTGAGCAAATCGAACCTTATTTCTCAGCGGCAGATTCGGGAAGTCTTCACTGTGCGCGACATCCTTGTTGTACGTGCTGCTCAGATTCTTCATGTGTGGCCAAAGTATAAGACAGATGAACGAGAGTTGCGTGGAGCTTTGGCACTGGCATTTGAACTGGCAGAAGCAAAAGAGTTGGGAACAAGAAAAATAGTTGACGCCACGATTGACGTTTTTAATAATAAGCTTCCGCAATCCCCTACAGGCTCCGCATTCTTTGTTGATTCTAAAAAAGAAATTGTTGAAGAGCAGATCGCGCTTCGAAGTCAGGGGCGCAAACCAGAAATTGATCCAACGATTGCACAACATCTCCTGGATCTCAAGTCCTTTTTAGATACCTCGGCTGGCAAGAAGTACCATGATGATGTAAAATCGGAGGATGCGGATAAGATCGTTCTTGCTTTTGAAAAGGCGCTCTCGTTCAAGAAAACAAAAGAGAAAGCAGCAGCAGGTCCGAAGCCCGCAGCAGTCACAAAGACCGTTCCCGGAGTGCCGCCGGAGCGGCTCCAGGCACTTACGACATTGCGTGACGACGTCGTCAAGAAACTGCAAGAGATTTCTGATGAGGAGCTTAAGCAAATCCATGAACTGACAAACATCGAGGTCAAGGAGCTAAAATGGCTTGAGAAGATAAATATCGTGCATAAAGTTGGACTGAAGATTGAGAAAGTGCACGTGTCAGAGATTGTCAAAAAAATCGAGAAGGCGGGAATTAAGGAAGAGGAGATCAAGAATGACCCTGATCTTCGCCTCAGGTATGTGAAGTATCTTGCGCTCACCATCTTGCATTTGCACAAGCAGACAGAATCTCTCAAGGAATTGATCGTAACGCTCAAGAAGGTACTCAATGAAGAATATGCGGACCTTGACGAGATGATAAACCCCAAAAAGAAGACTGCGGAAGATTCCAAAATCGCTGCCGCACGCGCACTTGATTACGCAAACAAGAAAGCGGAAGCTATCAATAAAGAATACGAGGATCTCACACGGATGTTTGCGTACACGCAGAAGTTGCGCCTGTACATCAAACAGCTTGAAGAGGCTGAAGTGCTGGAAGAGAGCGATGCTGGGTATCACTTGGTTCTTACGGATGTAAGTAAGAAAAAATCTCATCTACCCAAACTTCTAGTGGTTGAGACTCTTGAGGATGGATCACGGACATTCAAGCGCGCAGAAATCGATGACATTAATTTGGATCACATCGACCAAAAAAGGATAGAGTTCGGAAAGATTGACGACCCCGATGTAACCATTTTCCTTCCCAACGGACACATCGCTTCTCAGACATATGGATACATGCATGCATGCATTGCAAAAGAAACACTTGTTCTTGATGATCTTGATAGTGATGGCGGAACGTTTGTCCGCCGTGGCGATACAGTATATTGGGCTGTCGGTCCAGGACTGGATATAGAACGCCGAGGCGACATTCTGGATCGTGTTGGCGTTGAGCATGATGACAATGCATTGCTGTTTCAGCCAGGAGTCAAGCTCGTTGATGTTTCAAGAATTCAGTTACAACCGGGTGACTTGGTGGAGTTTGGCAACACAGCACACTATATTTTCAGGGTTGAAGCGCGCGGAAAGGTTCGAAAACTCAAAAAGATTCAACTCGAGCTTGCAACAAAAAAAGAGCCGGCCGTCGTCACGACCGATGATGGGTATCATTTGGTGCTTGATACCAGCGCGAAAGTGCAGTCACCGCGGTTCACAATCACAACACTCCGGCCAGATGGCAGTAAAGGTTTTGAGAACGTGGCAAAGGGGGATGTACACTTAGAAAGAATTTCTGCCACGTCTAATGAAATCTCCTTTGGACTCCATCCAGCACTCTGCAGCGTCACACTAGCAGACCCTCAACTAAGTGCAAAGCACGCAATCATCAACAGGGACACACTCACGCTTGCCGATAATGACAGTGAAACGGGAACATTCGTTCGCCGCCAAAACATAGTGTATTGGGTTACAAAGCCAAAGGTTGACAATGAACGTTCAAAAAGAATATTTAATGAAAAGGGTTTCAGATCACTTTTAGCATACCAAGGAATGAAAAAACTGATCGATGTTCAAGAAGTACAGCTTCAAGAAGGAGATTATGTCGAGTTCGGCAACAAGGGCAATTACATCTTCAAAGTAGAAGCAAAAGGAAAAGTGCGTAAGATCAAGAAAGAAAATCCTAAGATCATAAAAAAAACCATCGCGTGAATGAGGCGAATGCCTGAAGATTCTCAAGATTTCTCAAGATATAACTGCAAAAAGTTCGTCGCGGACAGTGTAGTTAAACCGGCCATAAAGGTACAGCGTTGAACTGCACCAGAAGAATGGAAAGATGAAAGCCAGACCTAAAGAAATGGCTTCGTGAACAAAAGAAGGTTGAAATACGGTGCACATTTAGGAATGCGCGTTTAAGATAGTAAAAACCAGCAAAACAGGGTTTTTGAATGCGCTAAAATTCCACCAGTCGTTTGAGCTATGCTCGAACCTAAGAACGTAAGTGAGTATGTGGGACTGGTGGAATTCGCTGAGTCAAAAGCTCGCTCTTTGTAAGGCGAGCGACCCGAGCCCCGTAGGGCGAGCATGCCACCGGTCGTTTGAGCTATGCTCAAACCTACGAACGCCAGTGAGTATGTGCGAACGGTGGTGGTCGCGAGCTTTTGACTAACAAAAAGTTTATATAGCAGAGAAACACAAAACTGCAAATCAGAGAGGTTTAGCTGGTTTGGTTATTGTGAGATGAGGTGACGGGCATGCATAAAGAGGAATCAACTTTTTCTTATACAGCTATGAAGGATACTTGGCGCACACTCAAACATTCTAAGAAAGGCTATCTTCGATTGGGCAGAGTTGACTCGCCTGGAGCGATCGAGGCGGCGAAGAAGCACGTAACGCTTGCAGGCCTTAAAGGGCGCAGTTTCATCTTCGGCCTCACAATCGCGCGGATGATGCTTCGACGGCACGTCAGTAGGCTTGGAAGAGAAGAGCGCGGACAGTCTAACGCACTCGACGCACTCAAAGATGATATCAAGAATCATCAGATCAGGGAAATCATGAATGATCAGGCCGATTTTCATGCGCACACACGGGCCGCTGCGAGCGAAGATTATAACTTACTCCTAGACGTGTACATGGCAGTTGGGATTGAACTTGCACACTTGCATGATTTCCTAAAGAAGAATCCAACGCTTCAAAACACGCCTGAGGCAAAGAAGTTTTTTGATAAATTCAGCAATAGGACGTTCGAAACGTTGCAGAACCATCAGAAGATGCTTAACGATCTTGTAGCTGAGACTGAAGGGCACGCCGGATTAAACCTTGGTCTCAAGATCGCCAACCTCACAAGCACCCAGACGGGCGGATTCCTTGATGTCTTTGCACAACGGCGCCGTTTTCGTGGAGCAATCAAGGATGTTCAGGCGCTCGACAAGCTTGAGAAGAAAGGAGTAGCAACTCAAGAGCAGCTCAAGGTGCTTGAAAAAGCGCTCGATGAATCACTTGCAGACATCGATAAACTTGTAGAGCAGCTTCTCAGGGACTGGCGTTCACAGCTCAAGCTGCTCAATGAAGATTATCAAGTGATGGAGAAAGCAAAGGAAGAGCATGAAGTTCCTGGTGGCTTTGCGGAAGAAGAGCGCAATCATCGGGCGTTATTGGGACAATTGCTGCTTGCATATTTCCATAGCCTTGAGATGTGCGTGAATCAGCTCGCAGCGCAAATACGGAAAGTATAACAAAATCAATTCATTGTTTAGAGATATCGAAAAAGAGGTGTAGTCTCCTATGATGGAAACAAAGGATTTCATGAGTGGCCTTGTTGGCCTTGTCATTTTTCTTCTTGGTCTTTTTCCTCTGCTGAATCGTTTTGGCGTAGGCCCTGAATGGATGGCGCTAAAGTTTTTGCCGCTGACGATCGTCTCGTGGATCGTTGCTGTAGCCGCGCTGTATTTAGTCATTAATTCGATAATTGAACTGACAAACAGTAATGCTGTTGGTTGGGTTTCAGTCATTATCGCGTTCGCCGCGCTAGCGATCGGCTTGCTTCCAATCCTTGGTGGCTTCGGCATTGGTCCGGATCTTTTCAAGCTTGAGTTTCTTAAGGGGTTTGGCCCAATCCTCTACAACTTAGTGTTCATCGCTGAAGGCCTCTTTCTTATGGTGGCGATGTTCGCGATGGAGATGTGATCTTTTGTATTTGTTTGGCTGCTTAAATCGCAGCGTCGCCACGACGCTCGCTGTCAGCTGAAAAGTCAGCTGGCACCTTCAGACGACATTCGACTTCGTCGAAGTCGTCTTTGACTACCTGATTTAAATGAATTTTGAATTTAACCGAGAATCGTGTGAGACGACGTGAATGCCATCAGCTCGCGGGTCGGTGGTGACGCTGCTCAACAAATACAAAAAGTCTATCGTGATTGCGCATGGGATTAAGTTTTCACATCTTCAGGAAATATCGCGGGGGGCTTCTAAGCGGCAACCCCTCGATTGAAATTACTCGTGCAGTTGTTGAATTGTACGAATTGTATCGTGACCTTCTGACGTTAAATAACAAGCGCAAATCGGACATCGCGGAGTTACAAAAAACACTGGTGCAGCTGCAGAAGATCGACCAAAGCAAGAAGCGGGACCTTATTCGTATTCAGAAAAAAGTGATGCTCAGGACACAAGACGATTTTTATCGCTCTCTTGCGAACATTGAGAAGATGATGATGGACATCGCTACAATCACCTACGCTGACCAGAGGCTAATTTTTCGCGAAGTGAATTTTATCGACAATATGATCACACTCGTTGATCGATTGCACCTTCCTCACGAGCAAAAACAGCAGGCTAACAACTTTCTACAAAATATCTTGCGCGAGTTTGTGAAGCTGCAATATCATTATTGGGTTGTTGCAAAAGCGCAGTCGAGAGGATTTGTGAAGCTTGAAGAGCTCAGTATCCTGGGCACGCGCAGTCAGAAGAGACATCTAAAGATGCAGGCTATTGAAGCACGACAATTGCATGATATTATAGAGAAATTAGCAGTGGAGCTTGGCAGCATCCTGGATCAGCAAAAGTTGATGGAACATCTGGGAAAACTATTCTCGTATCTGCGCACCGAATTTGATGACTTGTATCATATACTACACGAGTCAAAAGTGCTCATTCGAACGACTCAAAATCTCTTCAAGCAGATCCGTCATGAAGCACGTGCTGCGAAACTCTCGCGTGTCGAGTCAAAAGCTAATGATGTTGAAAAAGCTTTCAACAAACTTCTACACAAGATTCAGCAGCAGGCGTTGCGGGAGTATAATGATATACGGATCATGCAAGAACGGCGGATGGCAGCGTAGTCAAAACGACCTGGCAAGTTGCTACCAACGTGCAACATTATAAGACCAAAGATTTATATACTATTATTTGCCTGATTTTGATGCGGTTGTCGTTGAAAAAAGAGAGGTGTGCCTGTGAAGATTATTCTGACAAAAAAGCCGAAGAACCCCACAATAATTGAAGGCTTTCCAGGATTTGGTCTTGTTGGCACGATCACGACAGAGTATCTCATTAACACCCTCAACGCCAAAAAGATTGGTCTGATCTACACCGAAGAGATCCAGCCGATGGTCGCGATCCACGAAGGGAAGATGGTTTCGCCTATCGGGATATACCATGATGAGAAGACGAATCTGGTAATCCTTCATATCATGACAAACGTGAAGGGCATCGAGTGGGAGATGGGTGATTTCTTGCTTCAGCTTGGTCAGGAGCTCAAGGCAACCGAGTTGATTTCTATTGAAGGTGTTGGAACGCCAGTGCCGACCGAAGAAAGCAAGGCGTATCATTATTCGAATGCGAACGATAGTCATAAGAAGTTTCTTGCAGCGAAAATTCCGCTCTTGCAAGAAGGCATTATTCTTGGAGTAACTGCAACACTGCTATTACAGGCGAAGGACTTCAACGTATCGTGCATTTTTATTGAGACACACAGCAGTCTGCCGGACAGTAAAGCCTCCGCGAAAGCTATTGAAGTTCTTGACAAGTATCTCGATCTGAAGATAGATTACAAACCCTTGCTCGCGGAAGCTGAAAAGTTTGAGAAGAAGATCAGAAGCATCATGGAGCAGGGCGAGATGGCAAAAGTGCAGGCCGAGAAGAAGAATCTCAGTTATGTGGGATAGCGGGAAACGGCCAGCCAGTTTTCTTATTCTGTCGAATTTCTCGTTTATAGAGCTTAAAAATCACATTTAGGCCATCCTCTGCAGCACCGGCTCTGTCCCGAATCTGCCGCTGCCACCCTGCGAGCTGAAACGATAAACATATGTTTCAACATCCTCTCGGCGACAGGATGACAAGCATATTCACAGCGAGCGGTGCAGCGGCCGAGCGTAAGAGAGATTCGGGACAGAGCCTGCAGCACCGAAAGCCTTAAATATGAGTGTTATTACCATTAAGTGACAAATTACTTTCAACTGAATCGGGGATCGAACAATGTTTGCATTTGAAAACAAGGTCAAAGAAGGATTTCGTGCGGTTAAAAGAGAGATTTTCCAGTTCAAGGCAGGGGTGCATGACTGGATCCAGTTCCTGAGCGCAAGCCAGCAGGATCACGATGCCCGCATCGCAGCACTCGAACAGCGCATCAACCATCTCGAAGCGCAACTGCACGATTCCGACACGTCACGCAGTTCTCAAGTAGAGCGCGATGTGTTTGAATTGAGGACGTTGTAAATCATCTAAGAATTGCTAAAAACGTTTCGTCATTTATTAGAATACTTGAACGCGAACCGTGACTGATTCTCACTTTTGTACTTACCCTTAGGAGATATTCCCAGAAACGCCAGAAAACTTTAACGATGTCAAGATCTTCTCGTCAAGTAGACGACATCATTTCTTTTGAGTATCTGGAAAACTATGGCAGAGATTATGCCAGAATTCCGCGGGAACAATCTGAAACTTTATTCGGAATAATCCAAAAATGGGGTGCACTCCAAACACTATCACAATAAAACCGACGGCAATCAAATAATGCACAAACAAGCAGTAAATGGCCAGACCAACATATTCTCGTCGGCATGAATCGCAGCTCCATTCTTGAACAAACGCTTACTGAACAGCAAACAGTGCACGAGTTTGCTCATATTCTTGATTATCACGGGATTCGTGGGATCTATGACGATCCACAGAAACATTGGAATCATCGTATTTGTTTAGCAGTGTCGCCACCGACCCGCGAGCTGATGTCATTTACATCGTCTCGCACGATTCTTGGTTCGGTAAGCGGCTTAAGTGACAGAGCGAGCGTCGTGGCGACGCTGCGATGTGAGTAGCTAAACAAATACGAATCATCTAGACTCGCAACGCGCGAGGATCTTCAACGTCACGTCACATATGACCCTGAGAACTTTGCACAGCACTTTACAGCATACATCCTCGATGGTGATAACTTCAGAAAGCTTGCAAAGAACGACCCTCTTCTGCAACAAAAATATGACTTCTTCAAAAATAATCTCTTCGCTTGTCGAGAGTACTGAATTTGACAGGTTGATCCGAAACTGTCGGGAAAATCCTGGACAAATACCGCAAAGGCGCCCATTCTTCTTACAATTGCCAAATTCCTACCTGTGAAAGGGGGTTCTCCGGCAGCAACACCCCAAACTATTTCGACGGGATAATGCAAGAATATCACAGCAAGATTCCGACGTGTAAAGGATGATGCCAGAAATTACAAAATTTTGAAAGAAGCGCAATTCGGGATTGTATCGAATCATCCATAAACTCAAAAAACATAAAAAAATATTACAAATCTCTACGTGAAAGATGACTCGCGAGAAAAAAAAGTCGCACCAGAACGTCCCAAATGAAATCCGCACAAAACCTTTTATCAAAGATTAAAATAAAACTCCAATTTTATAGTGAACTGTCGTTATTTTACCAAAACTATATTAACCACAATCTCCAATTTTGAATGCAGAGGTAGACCGGAAATACAGGCATGTAGAAGATGTACTGCTGTTTCTGACACCTCAAAAAGTTTAACAGAAGATAAAAAAAGAGTATTTGTTTAGCAAGCGTCGCCACCGACCCGCGAGCTAACGGCTTTCACATCGCCTCGCACGATTCTCGGCTCGTTAAGCGGCTTAACTTACACAGCGAGCGTCGTGGCGACGCTGCGATGTGAGTAGCTAAACAAATACAAAAAAGATAATAAAAGAGGTGATTAACTTCGGAACCAAGATAGTTCTTCAAAACCACGAGCCGGGCATGAACCCGACGTCAGATGAGCTCGCGCGCGTTATCATGACACGCATCGGGCTTGAACCTAGAAAGAAAGGCGCGACAGACAAGATGTATCGTACACTCGTCGAACTGTACGAGCGCTCAAAGCTTGCGCATCGTGACAAGAAACCAGAAGCCTCTGTGATGACTGTTGAAGAGATGGGACTCTTTGCAGGGATCTCTCGCCAGACAATGTACGACTACCTGCGAAGGTGGCTCGATCTGAACTTGATCAGTAAAGCAAGCTATATCAAGGACAACAAAGTCATTATTGGCTATAAACTCAATGGTGCTACGTTGGAAGCTGGCTTTGAGAAGGCGATGGTCGAAGTGAAGAACAACATGGAACTTACGCTGCGTTATGTACAACAACTGCAGAAACTGATCAAGAATGAGAAGATCAGCATTGCACAAAAAGAGCGCTCTGGCGAGTTGCAAGAGACGGTTGTTGAAGTGGTGAAAGAAAACCAAGATAATGTCAGCATCGCCTAAATCTTTTCATTTTTCTTTTCGTTCTTCCTTGCCCTTTCATTATTTCTTGTTCACTGAAACTTCCAGACTTCATCTTGTTCAAAAAATCTACAAGAAATCCCAGAACTGATGTTCCCGAATTCTCGACAAGCAACTCGGATAATAGCGACACATATAACTAACGATTCATAGCGGGATTACGCCATAATAGACGCAAGTGTCGGAGTCCTGAATTTGGAGACCAGACCAGAATAGAGTCGAGACCATGCCAAATCGGAATAAGTCAAAAAACTATCAAAAAACTATTGAAGAAAAGTGAGACATTGACTCTGGTGCTGCCAAAGATTTCATAAAGATAGACATAAAGATTAGAGGGGATGAAAAAGGCCTTGTGGCAAGCGTTTTATACGGTTCAAAGGACAATGTTTAATTAACGTTACGTGTTAATGGGTCAGTTCCACGTTAACCAACCAGTGTCTTTCAAAGTAAGGTTTAAATAGTCAAAAAGTTAGCAATTGCCTCATCAATGTCAAAAGAGAGAACAAAAAGTGAGGGTTCGAACATGGATTCCGAAGATTGCCTAGAACGAATGACGTGCAGACACTGTAAGAAGAAAACAGACGTGCGTCGCATGCGACACAAAGCAGACGTAAGCGGCCTCATCTGTGTGGACTGTGACGAAGCACGCAAGGGCGCAGCTCCGCCGCAGGTGGCTCCAAAGAAGGAATTTAAGGGTGTGCGTAACACGTATGAGCCGCTTAAAGTTGAGCGCGCACGTGAACGCAGCGTGCAGCTCAGTTCATCATATTATTATAGATGTCGCGGCTGCAGTTATGAATTCTCACGCTCGACGATGCTTGCGCCAAGCTCGAATTGCCCCTACTGCAATAAGCCGCAAGTCTTTACGGATCGAGACAAGCAACACAACCCAGACTGGATGGTGAATATGTAATAATTTATATTATGTAAAAAACCACTTGTCAAAAGCGGCAGGGGATCACGAATCATAGATTGGTGGTATGCTGACATATCAAACAGAGGTATGGTTTATGGAGTTCACAAAGGATGAAAAGAATGTTCTCGCGGCGCTCGTCAAGGAGCATCTCGAAGAAGTCACAGCCGATGAGAAGCGCGGCGATCAACCCATACAACTGCTCAAATCAGAAGTAAAATACGTCGACTTTCTAAAGGCGCTGATGAAGAAACTGCGTTAAATTAATAAAACGGGGGCAGAGTAGTTAAAAATAATACACAATTTTAAAATAATCATTGGTTTTATATTGAATTATGTCATCCAAAAGAGATTTATCGGAACTTGATTGTCTTAATGATTTGGAAATTATTTTACAAGAAGAACTGCTAATTGATCTGACTGGAAAAAGTCCTGCGGACCTGCGAAAGGATTTGCTGGAAGAGTCAAAGAAGATATATTTTCTTTACGAAATCGTTAATTATCTTCGAGGATCGTATAATGATGAAGGAGTTAGACGCTGGTTTCAACGAGAACGAAGTCAGTTAGAAGGAAAAAGCCCATTACGGTATTTATATTCAGGGTGGGACCCAGACGACGAAGAGGCTAAGCACGTTTTAGAATTAGCTAAGAGCCTATCGGAGTGTCCTCATTGAAGTTCGAGCATCACAAACGCCACTGTATAATCTCCGTCATGGCTGATGCTCATATCGCACTTACTGATCCTCTGCGAAAGATCAGGACTGAGCGTGAAGCGCGGGCGCCCATTCTTCTCGCGCGTTGCTTCTACGTCGAGCCAGCGGGGCGGTGACTCTCCCAGCGCCTTGAAGAATGCCTCCTTTGCAGCGATGATCCCCGCAAGATGGTCTCCCTTCATGACCTGCAGCTCGCTCGGATGCAGCATTCCTTTGAGCGCTTCCTTGTTCTCCATCAGGTAGATGATGCGCTGCACACTCACGATTGCGCAGCCAATGCACGAGGTCATGGACGCTCTTTTCCGAGAGAAGTATAAAAATGTTTTTCAATCCTAAAACCCGCCGCCGGTCGAGAAACCTCCGCCGCCGCTGTCAAAGCCTCCGCCGCTTGAGAAGCCTCCTCCTCCAAAATCTCCGCCGCTAGAATAGTCACTGCCAGACGACGAGGAACTTGAGTAGTGTGACGAGCTGGATTGGCTGGTGTGCTCGAAGTGCTGCGACTGTTCTACGCTCCGATTCACGTCGTTTGCAGTCAGATTGCCCAAGAGGTATCCCATCAAGAGGGCGTTCATGTCAAAACTGTTGTCAAAGCGCGACTTGCTTGATTCGTAATCGTGCCTTGTGTAATGGCGTTCGATGTCGCGCAGGCCAGAAAGCTGACTGCCAACAGTCTCCTGCTCCTTTCGGACCTTCTTTGTCTCCCTTTTGAGCTCCTTGATTTCACGATCAATCTCTTCGAGCTTGTCGACGAGACGGTCGTCTGCGGCCGTCGCGGTCTCAGTAGCACGCGCCCGCAAGTCCTGCAAGGTCTGTCCCGCCAGATACCCCTTCAGTTCGTCGACGGCTTGCCGGTAGTGGGAACCCTTTGTCGAATTTGCATCGCGTAACGCTTCCTGAAGACCGTCGTACTCTTTATCGAGTTTGTCCACTGAATCAAGGATCCCATTGCGCTTTGTGTCAAGATCTTTCCCGCTCTGGATCGCATCCGAAAGACCATGCTTTCGGTCAACGCTGTCCTCTAGTAATGCTTTTGTGCCCTGCAGTTCGCTACCTGCTGCTTCTTCTAATGATAACCGTTCATCGATCGCTGCAGGAAGCATCTTGAGAAGGTAGTACTCCCGCTTTTGCTCATCAAAATTGACCTTGCGGGCGGCCCAGGCGTCGAGCGTGCGCGTCAAAAAACTGCCCACATATTCTTCGGTACCGTACCCTCTCTCAAGAAGGTACTTGAAGAGGACGTCAGCTTCGTATGCATTGATCTTGGCAGGCACGCTCTTCCTGACCGCGCCCAATTGCTTGCGGTCTTCCTCGAGCTTCCTCTGTGCTTCTGCAATCTTCTTCTTGAGACTTTGATAGTCTGCGCTGTTCTCGAGTTCCTGCGCGACTGCGGCATGCTTCGTCCTGATCATATCGCCTGCAGCATTCATCTGTTCGTCGATGCTGTCAAGCGTCTGTTGTTTTTGGCTGCGGCGTTCGCGGTTCTGGCTGACGAGGCGCTCCAGACTTTCATGCTGATTCCTGCGCTGACGCACCGCGCGTGCAACTGCCTCCTGCTTCTCTGCAAGTTCCGTACGGACATGATCCGTCAGTTCAGGAAGGTAGAGCTGGGCAAGCGAAACATACACGCCTTCGCGATCTCCTGTAAGTTCGCCGATACGCGATTCATTGCGCGCTATGTGAGAAGAGAGTTCGCTGAACTGGCGTTCAACCTCGTCGAGCTTTCCATTGAGCGTGCCGTAAACCTGTTTTCCTTTTAGAGCCATCGCATTCACCAGCGCGTGATTTTGCCGCCCACGGGCTTAAAACGTGCCTCAATCTTTGGTGACATGTATCCGCGTTCCTTCTTTCCGAACAGGTTGTCCTGTATGATGTTATCGTCCTGCTTATCCCGTCCGACCCTGTTGTAGACTTCTTCCGGGACACGCTCGCCCCATGTGCTCACTGTCTCTGTCTTGCCATCTTCTTCGCTCGTGATGGACTGCGGAATCACTGCGCCGCCGGGCGCCTTTGCCTGCACAGTGAGATAATAATTCTTGATCCCTCTGTTGTTATTAGGGTAACGCCATTTGCCGCCTGTGATGATTATCGTGTACTCCTGCGTGAGTGCCGCTTCGATACCTTTTAGCTTGCCGACGGCAACCTTGAGTTGCACCACCTCTACACTCTTGACATACCTTAATGCCTCGTCAAGCAAACTCTTCGCTTCGGTCTTTGGGTGGTCCTCCTTTGCAACTTCAACGATCGAATCATAAAGACGCAAAGGCTGCGGCCTAAGCTCTACAAATGCGTACCCATCGTCACGGGCGACAGTCAACTGGTCAATGCGAACCTTCGCAGCATCCGCATCCCTGTGACCGACGGCACCGATGCCGCTGTCATACGCAGACCTGGCAAGCCCTACGAATACATCAGGCATATCGCTTTTAATGACCTGATCAAAAACAGAATCCAACATCCTCTTAGTATCATTGAGATCCGTCTGCAGCTTCACAATCGCCTCACCTTTCATGACATCAACAGCAACAGCGTCGAGAGTCTGCTTCACCGACGCGAGTTCTCTAGAAACGACAGCAAAATTATCTCCAGTTATCCCTTCAGAACAAGCGGTATGAGGACAATACTTATCAAAGAACCCAGCACTTCCCGCGACGCTCTCGTTACCTTTCACAACTATACGCTCAAGATCAGAAGAATCGACAGCAGGAAGGTCCTTCTTGACCTGCGACCAATCAAGCGCATCGATTCTGTGCTTGAGATCGGCCCTCTGGCTGCGCGCTTCTGTAGCCGCAACTTCAGCATCATGCTCATGGCTTGCGCGGCTAATCGCAGTGCCTGCCTTGACTACACCGACTGCGAGGGCAGCTACGACGACGGTCGCGATGAGAGGCGCCTTTGCCTTTGCGCGATTCACATACGCTTTCGCGGCAGCGTACGAAAGCCCTCTCTTCGGCGCATCAAACGCATAAAGCTCGTCAAAATATGTGCTGACCGCTTCATCACGGATCTCTGGGGCGATGTCCTCGCCTAACGACGAATAGAGCTCATCAATCTCACGAGAGATCGCAGCATTATCAAGAACCGTGCTGAGGTTCGCACGACGGGCCTTTGCCTCCTCGACCTTGTCCATGATGCGGCGCAGGTCATCATCGCTGAGATGGAACTCGCTTGTCTGGTCAGTGGTCTGGGCCATCGATGGGACGCTGAGAAGGGCGGATAATTAAAGATTTTGTTGTCAAAGGGGGAAGACGACAAAGGAGGTGGAGGAACGTCAGGCAGCAGGCAAAGGGTTTTTCAAGTGCGTTCAGAAGGTATTCCTTGATTGAAGCTTCTTAATGAACCTTTTATAAACCCCTGAGAGTTTTGTCTTCGTAACTTTGCCAAACCAACAGGCGAATGATCCGCGACCAAAACGAGTGAAAGAAAAGGAGCGCATGCGTTGAAAAAACCTACTTCCAACGGGGAAAATCTCGGCTTTGAGCAAGAGCTATGGCAAACAGCGGACAAACTCCGCAACAATATGGATGCTGCGGAATGCAAGCACCGTTCTTGGGTTGATATTTCTAAAATACATCTCTGATGCGTTCAACAATCTCCATCAAAAACTTGGAGGGGAAAGGGAAAAAGAATTCGACCCCGAGCACCCTAACAAATATAGGGCAGAAAACGCGACTTAAGAAGCGAACTTCTTGATGATCCTATGACTTCTAACATCCCATAGCGTCCACTTCAAGCAAAGAACTCAGTTTTTAGAGGATATACTTAAAGCAACTTGACTGATTTTTTCATCGATAGACGGAATATCCATAAAAATGGGATTCAAAATGTTATCGACCATGTTCTCGTAAAATTTCTTCAGCTGTTCTTTGTCTTCAGCATGTAGTTTAAAGCTGCCTTCAGCCGCGACAACGTTATGCTGATTCGCAAGTTCGAAAGCATACTCTTTTATCTTACTATCATTCCATAAACGACTAGAAACATAATTCTTATCGCTGGTTCTTATTTTATTGTACAACTCAATGAATCTTTCATCTTCTTCTGAAAGCAACTCGACAACCTTCAGTATGTTCATGAAAAAAACTCTACCCTGAGAACTATACTCGTATAGGACATCGAGGGGATTGTCTGCTCCCTCTTCATTTAGGTCTATGTAAGCTTGCCGTAAAACCTGCTTATGAAAAGAAAAGAAGTTATCTAATTGCTCTGGTGTCAATATTCCTGCAGACAATAAATCAAAAAATGTTTCCACACGCCTGACAGAACATTTACTCGGAAACACGTCTACTTCAATGTCTCCAAATATTTTTGAATCAAAGGAATTTTTTACGCTCACACACCCGAGAACTTCACCAATGGAAAAATTAAAATCAATATTAGTACTAATTATATCTATATCATTGTCGAGTCGTAATTTGATGTCTTGAGAAATCTGTCTTATTTTTTGGTTATCTTTGACTTCCATCTCAAAAATAGCAACATCCCCACTCACATATCCCTTAATCGACTCTGCGCGCAAGACAGTCTGAAAAAAAGTCAAAAACGAGAGTGCTACATCTACAGCGATCATCCTTTCATTTTTCAGGAGATTGATATGCAAACTCATTTTCTTAACCTTTCAAAATCGCGTCGGAAAATGACGAATATTGGTTTTGAACAGATGAACTGCTGTTTCTCATGCTGCTGATCCAATCGCTCAAAAACGTGCTTGAAAGGTTGTGGCGTTGCAGATTTCAGAGCATATTTCTGTTTGTCTCTCGGTGACAGGTGGTCGAGTACTACCGCATAGCCGTCTACGGAAATTTCCCTTCTTTTGAAAAAGTCTGCCGATGCGATCAACTGTTTGATTTGCAAATGCAAACGTGAAACGGAAGCCTCAATAAGCCAGCAACTGCCGAAATCTTTCGTGTACTGATATGTAACATAATAGTCCGCGATAGGTATCTTGTTCGTGGGGTAACCATATAATTTTTGCCACTCAGGAGCGTATGTCACCGCTTTAACAGGACCTAAAGGCGGAATGTCCCTCACGCCGCTTTGTCTCGCTTGGCCAATGGTTTCAACCATCTATTGACACCTATTTACTGCTGTTCCACGACCCGGGAACTGACTCTCACCTCCTTTTCTACGAAATTGCTTTCTCAACCAGCTATATAAATTATCGGGCTTCTTAATACCTGTCTGCAAGAGAGTCAAAAAAGTACAGATACCTTTTAAAACTTGCGACTTTATGAGTCGCTAAACCTGTCACGGAAGCCAACGCAACCTATTCTCACTCAAACATAACCACATACTTCGTGTGGCCAGATTCTTTGGGCGAGTCACGCAGTTCTTTGACAAACGTGCGGCGCTTCAATTTAGTGTCAAAGACGGACTGAAAAATTCCTTCATCAAACGCGCAGAAATGGCGGCCGGATCCTTCCACGTCTTTGCAGTCATCAAATTGCTCTATCTCAAACATCAATGGATTCTTATTGATGATATTGATTCTTCCGATCTTGTTGTCTTGCAAGAAGTGGCCGATTCCTTCTAGAACTGAATCAACATCAGAACCGGGAATTGTTTTGGCAATCTCATCGCCAATCTTTTTTCCCATATTTGCAAGCAGCTTCTGGTCAGCCACGCCTGTCTCGCACAGCATGCATCGCATCGAACGAAACACCGCACTCATGTAATTCTGAGAACTCGCAAGGCTGGCATCGAGGCGAACCACATCATGCTCTTCGGCACGCTTCTGGGGTTTTGCGCGCTTACTCACCAGATGACCATTGAGACGGTACACTT
>JACQXV010000047.1:26020-41694 GCA_016208715.1 Candidatus Woesearchaeota archaeon
TCGGGAACACTGATCTCTGCAACCACTGAAGAAAGCTTGAGGCGATCTATCTTTGATGAAAGAGTAGATTTTGGAACTTTGAGTACGTTCAAAAGCTCCGAAAAGCTCTTTTCAGACTGGTTCAGAAGCTCAAGAATAGAAAGCTCCACCTCATCACCGATAACGATGATCTCTCCATTCTTATTGAACAATCGATAATCATTGAGCGCCACAGGCTCAAATAAACAGGGAGTTTTATTTAAATATTGCGGTTTAAACGGTTTATAAACTGCATAATAACTGCTCTACGGCCAGATAAAATTGGGCAAATATTGGTTCAGTTTTTATGAACAAATAAAAAGGTTTAAATACGGGTGAGGAAGAAAGGTACAAGATTCAGCGAGCGATATAGATACTGCATACTGCAATAATGTAAACTGCAACAATGTAATATACAATAGACAAAAAAAGTGACCAGACTTGAGCGCGTCAAGCTCATAAGAACAAAGAACAAACAAGAACACAAAGAGGTCGAATGCAATGGTTAAATATGACGAATTTGGTCCTGAAAAGATCCTTTCAGTGTACGACCCAAAGACCGGCATGAACGGTTTTGTGGTCATTGACAACACTGCTCTTGGCCCTGCAAAAGGCGGAATTCGCATGACAATCGACGTCAGAGTCGATGAGTGCGTAAAACTCGCGCGTGTAATGACTTGGAAGTGCGCGATCACCGAACTTCCCTTCGGCGGAGGAAAATCCGGCATCGTTGCCGACACGCACAAGATCGATGATGCAAAAAAACAGGAACTGATCGCGGCATTCGCTGCAGCACTCAAGCCCATTTGTCCATCTCTCTATGTAGCAGCACCAGACATCGGCACAGCAGAAAAAGAGATGGAAACGTTTGCCAAGTCAAATGGATCACACAAGTCATGCACGGGAAAACCAAAGAATGTCTGTGAAGGCGCTGCGTGCGGAATCCCACACGAGCTTGGCTCTACAGGATGGGGAGTCTATCATGCAACACTTGTGGCGCTCGAGCATCAAAAACGCGATGTGAAGGGCGTCACGTTCGCAGTTGATGGCTTCGGCAATGTCGGATCATTTGCTGCAAAGTACCTCACAGAGAAAGGTGCAAAGCTCGTCGCAGTCTCTGATTCGAAAGGCTGCATCTACAATTCTGACGGCATCTCATTCAAAGAGCTGAGCGCGGTTAAGAAAAAGACAGGATCAGTCATCAACTACAAACCCGGAAATGTCCTCAAGTCAAGCGACGCTCCAACTGTGGCGTGCTATGTGTTCATCCCAGCAGCAAAAGCAGACGTCATCCACGCAAAGAACTGGAAGGACGTAAAAGCAAAGCTCATCGTCGAAGGCGCAAACATCCCTATCATGCATGACATCGAGGTTAAATTGCACAAGAATGGCGTGCTAGTCATCCCGGATTTTGTCGCAAACGCAGGAGGCGTGATCTCCTCGTATGTCGAATACATCGGGGGGAGTGAAGACGACGTATTTCCGCTCATCGAGAAAAAGATCGTGCGCAACACGCAGCTTGTGCTTGACACGATGACCAAAAAGAATATCCCGCCGCGCGACGCTGCGATGCAGATTGCGATCGAACGTGTCAAAAAAGCCGAAAAATCCAACAACCGGAGGTAAAGGTCATGCAGCAATCGCAATCAACTCGCCCGCCAGTAACGAAAGACATGATCATCGCAAATGTTGCGGCAAAATACCCTGCGGCAGTACAGGTCATGCTCTCGCACGGGCTGCACTGTATCGGCTGCCACGCAAACACCGAAGACTCCATCGAGGCAGGAGCACTAAGCCACGGCATTCCACCACAGGAGATTGAGGCAATGGTGACTGATATCAATGAAGCGATTGAGGCGCGGCCTACACCGGCTCCTTCTGGTTCATGCGGCAGCGCAGAAGAGGAAAACATAATCATCACTGAACGCGCAGTAAAAAAGGTCGTGACGATGATGGAAGCAGAGCAAGCATCTGGAAGAGCATTCCGGGTTCAGGTTGTCCCTGGCGGATGCTCGGGGATGTCATACCACTTTGATTTCGACGACAAAGAAACACCTGATGACGTTGTTTCAGTCCAGCATGGCCTGAAAGTATTTGTCGACAAGAACAGCCTGCGCT
Source organism: Candidatus Woesearchaeota archaeon (assembly GCA_016208715.1). Lineage (GTDB taxonomy): Archaea > Nanobdellota > Nanobdellia > Woesearchaeales > UBA11576 > JACQX01. Next base: position 28,157 of record JACQXV010000047.1, read on the forward strand.
TTGTCGGAGGCGCAACAATTGATTACGTCGAAACCCTCAAAGAATCCGGGTTCAAGATTAGCAACCCGAAAGCCAAGCATTCCTGCGGGTGCGGAAGCTCGTTTTCATAAGAAGCGGCAACCCGACGAATGATCGCACGGACAGCACGACAATGACTCAGACGATAAATATCTCAACACAGCTCGCGAGCGTATCCGACATCGCGGAACGCATCGACGACGATGAATACATCGAACAGGTCAGGCAGATGATCCTACGCACACACACGCACCCTGATAACAGCAAGGTCGAGCTCAAACTGGTGAGCGATCCGCGCGGAGCCGAGAAGGAACAGATATTCGCACAGCAACAACAACGACTCGTGACCGAACGCCTGCGCGAGCAGCAGAAGATCATCCTTAGCGAAGAGCGACGCAGAGCGACTCCACGGCTCAACGCCGCGTCAGCGACCAAAAAATACGACGGGAAAGAAACTCTCATCCCCAACTCTAAGATCATTTTCACTTGCAATTGCGGAAAATCATTCGCGTTAGGCAGCCACGACGACCACCCGAGCGACTCGCTCTGGAAATTCTCCTACGATGAAAGCAAGGACAGCAAATTTTCCAAGATAAACGAGTACGGACTACTCGTGGACGCGCCAAGTCTCGAACAAACGATGAGCGCGGACTACTCAAGCGAACGGCCCAAGGAGAACTTCAGCACAGGATACGACAAGAACGACGACCGACACGCGACGCCCTACTGAACGCCCTCCCACCCGAAGAACCCTTCATGATTCCTATGGAAACCGACCACGAATTCCTCATCGCGACCGAAGAAGACCGCAAACTTGCAGCGACAAAGCAACTATCCTACTTTGCGATCGACCGATCGCGCTATGACGATGCGAACAAGGACGACTCCGCCTATGTGGCAACACCTGGCCTCACCCGCGAACTCATCATCGAGATCTCGCGCCAGAAGGACGAGCCCCAGTGGATGCTCCTGAAACGCCTCAAGGCCTTCGAGCTCTTCACGGCGACACCTCTCCCAACGTGGGGACCCGACCTCTCAAAGCTCGACCTAGACAAGATCACCTATTTTGTTAAGCCCAACGCCAAAGAATCACGATCCTGGGACGATGTTCCCGCAGACATCAAGCGCACCTTTGAACGCATCGGCATTCCGGATGCTGAACGGCGCTCGCTGTCCGGCGTCGGCGCGCAGTACGACTCAGGCATCGTCTACCACAATCTAAAGAAAGTATGGGAAGATAAGGGAGTGATCTTTGAAAACATGGACGAGGCAGTCAAAAAGCACCCAGACATTATCAAGAAATACTTCATGACACAATGCGTCCCTATCAATGATCATAAATTCGTTATGCTGCACGCGGCTGTGTGGAGCGGCGGAACGTTCATCTACGTCCCGCCCGGCATCAAAGTTGACATGCCGCTCCAAGCATACTTTCGCATGAACGCGGAACGTGGCGGACAATTCGAACACACACTCATCATCGCCGACAGGGGGAGTGAAGTGCATTACATCGAAGGGTGCAGCGCACCACAATTCGAATCAAAATCATTGCATGCTGGCTGTGTTGAGCTCTTCATCCATGAAGGCGCGCGCATCCGCTATAGCTCAGTCGAAAACTGGAGCAAGAACACGTATAATCTGAACACGAAACGGGCAATCGTCGATAAAAATGGCGTCGTTGAATGGATCAACGGAAACTTGGGCAGCGGTTGCACCATGCTCTACCCCTGCAGTGTTCTTCGCGGAGAAGGCGCGCGCTCCGACAGCCTCGGTATCGCGTTTGCCGGCCCGGGACAAAACCAAGACACCGGCTCAAAAGTAATTCATGCTGCACCCAACACCACTTCAACGATCAAATCAAAAGGAATAAGCAAAGATGGGGGCATATCAAGTTATCGAGGAGCACTCTGGGTCACCAAAAATGCTACAGGGTCAAAATCAAGTGTCGTCTGCGATGCATTGCTCATCGACGACAAGTCAACATCAAACACTTACCCCTCCATGAAAATAGACACAAATAAAGTCGACATCGCTCATGAAGCGCGCGTCGGCAAAATCGGCGAGGAGGAAATCTTTTATCTCAAAAGCCGCGGACTTTCAGAACAACAAGCAGTGCAGATGATCGTGAGCGGCTTTATCGAGCCCATCGTCAAACAACTTCCTCTTGAGTACGCCATTGAACTCAACAAGCTCATCGAACTTGAAATTGAGAATGCAGTCGGATAATTTTTCATCATGCTTAGCAATGAAAGAAGAAATTAAATAAAGACATTTGTTTAGCTACTTCAATTGCAGCTTCGGCACGACGCTCGCCGTGTAAGTTAAGCCGCTTAACGAGCCGAGAATCGTGCAAGACGATGTGAATTGTCACTAGTTCAATTGTCGCTAGCTCGCAGGTCGGTGGCGACGCTGCTAAACAAATACAAATAAAGTAATGATCGCGATTTCTTCTTTCGGGTGGTTAATGTTAAACCAAAATACAGTACGAACACTCTCAAGGCGCCAGCGAGAGCCATCGTGGATCTTACAGAAAAGACTTGACGCTTTTGCAGATTTTAAGCGTCTCGCTGTGCCAAACGCGTCCCGGGGCACTGCCACCCAAATAAATACACGCTTCATTGACATCACAAAAGTAGATCCATTGCAAGGGCTTGGAAATATCACTCTTCCAACAACACCTGAGGGCGTGATTGTCTCTTCATTCCAAAAAGCACTCACGAATCCAACAACAGAGAAAATCATCAAGCAGCATTTCTGGACGGCCGCATCTCCCACGCAAGACAAATTCAGCGCGCTCCATGCAGCATTCTTCAACGAAGGCGTCCTCATCCACGTCAAACGAAATACGCGAATCGAAACTCCGTTCCTTATTAGCTGTGATCAAGCAACACAGAACAAGTTGATGCACACCCTTATTGTCGCCGAGGCGGGCAGCGCTATCACGATCATCGACCAATCAGGCGGCGATACTCTTCCACCTACACGCGCCGTGCTAGATGCAGCAACGCAAGCGTTCTACAGCACTTTCGTAGAAATCATTGCATACGAAGGCGCACAAGTCAACTACGTCAGCGTACAGGAACTTCCCATGAACGCCCGCCATTTCGCAACAAAGAAAGCAATCGTCGGGAAAGAGGCGTCCGTCTTCTGGATCGACTGCTGCCTGGGAAGCGGGTTCACTCAGGCAACGACTGCGAGCACCTTGGCCGCGCCTGGCTCCAGCACCAAGAACTGGGGGTTCTTCTTTGGAAAAGAAGACCAGTATTTTGATCTCAACTCGGTTACCATCCATGCAGCACCCCACACAGCATCACAGATGCTTACGAAGGGCGTGCTGGACGATAAAGCAAAGACCAGCTATCGGGGATTGATCTGCATCGAAGAAGGAGCGCACCATTCTGATGGCCATCAGAAAGAAGAAACGTTGTTGATCGGAACCGATGCGGCAGTCGACGCCGCACCCATACTCGAAATCAAAAACGATGACGTCAAATGCAGCCACGGCGTAACCATCGGACAAGTCGATACGGAGAAACTCTTCTACATGATGGCGCGCGGCCTCGATGAAGCGACCGCGAAAGTCAAGATCATCGAAGGCTTCTTTGAACCAATGATCATCCAGATTAAAAATGATACAGTGTGCGATCACATCCGCGAGCGTATAGCACAAAGACTCGCAAGTTTCATCGCTCAAGATCGAACACCCCACTATCAAACACGAACTCTGCTTGTCAAACCTTTGCTTGATTAGAGAACCGTCATGAGAGAACCATCATGAAGCGGTCTATCCTCAAGCATTCAACCATGATACGCGCAATAGAAATCAAAAAGGATTTTCCAATCCTCAATGAGAACGCACACAGGAAGAACCTTGTCTATCTCGATAACGCTGCCACATCGCAGAAACCAAAATCAGTGATTACTGCAATGACGCGTTATTATGAAGAGTTCAATGCCAACGTACACCGCAGTGTCCATAAGCTCTCCGAACTTGCGACAGAAGCGTATGAACGCGCACATGAAAAGACGGCACAATTTATCGGCGCACAAAGCGGTGAGGAGATCATCTTCACCAAGAACACGACTGAAGCGCTTAATCTTCTGGCGTACACACTGTGTAAGAACCTCAAAGCTGGCGAGGAGATCGTCCTTACGGAAATGGAGCACCACAGCAACCTCGTTCCCTGGCAGCAAATCGCAAAAGAGAAAGGGCTTACAATTCGATTCATCAAAGTGGGGAAAGATTTCCGTCTGGATATTAAGCATGCGCGTTCGCTTATTACTGACAAGACGAAGATCGTCTCGTGTGTTCACCTGTCAAATGTTCTGGGAACCATCAACCCTGTCAAAGAACTTGCACAACTTGCACACAAGCATGGTGCAGTCATGGTTGTTGACGGCGCACAAAGCGCAGCACATCTTCCCATCGATGTAAAAGATCTCGACTGTGATTTCTTTGCCTTTTCAGGACACAAGATGCTGGGGCCCACAGGCATTGGAGTGCTGTACGGCAAGAAATCGCTCCTTGAGAATATGGATCCATTCCTCTTCGGCGGAGGAATGATCGCCGAAGTCACGCTCACTGATGTTAAATTTGCAGATCTTCCAGCAAAGTTTGAAGCAGGAACACCCAACATCGCCGAAGCGATCGGACTCTCCGCAGCAATCGAGTACCTAGAGAAGATCGGAATGACCACAATTGCAGCGCACGAAGAACGGCTCACCGAATACGCCCTTGTACGACTCTCAACGATCCCAGGACTCACGATTTACGGACCGCACAACACAACAAGGCGCGGCGCAGTCATCTCATTCAATGTCGAAGGAATCCATCCCCACGACCTTGCAAGTGCACTCGACCGCTACGGCGTGGCAGTACGCGCCGGAAACCACTGTACAATGCCGCTCATGAATCGACTTGGAATCAACGGTTCAGCGCGAGCAAGCTTTTACTTATACAACGATACACGCGACGTAGATGCGCTTGCTGAAGCAATCGGAAAAGCAAAGACCCTATTCAAAGTGTGACTGATGACAGCGCGTAACGAAACGGACGATGAACCTGCGCTGACAGCTGAACAAGCAGCACAGATCGACCGCGCAGTAGTTGGGGAAGGACCACTGACAGAAGAAGAAGAGATCTACAAGGAAAACATCCTTGACCATTACCGCCACCCGCATAACACTGGACGCATGAGTAACGCAACCTTTTCAAACCGCGAACTCAATCCGCTGTGCGGGGACACGATCGAATTGTTCGTCAAACTTGATGATCGCCAACGCGTCTGCGATGTCAAATTCATCGGCAAAGGATGCGCGATCAGCCAGGCAAGCATATCGCTGCTTTCGGACTCTATCAAGGGCAAGACCATAGAAGAAATGAAAAACATCAAGCGCGAAGATGTGCTTAGTCTGCTCGGTATTCCGATCGGTGTTGTGCGCATGAAGTGCGCACTCTTATCGCTACGCACACTGCAGAAAGGAATCGACACTTATGAGGCGAGCAGACAATCACATAATGGCCAGAGGAGATCGGGTGAATGTTTATGACTGACAAACTCGTTGTTGAAGATCTCCATGTAAGCGTCGAGGGCAAAATGATCCTTAAGGGCATCACTCTTGAATTATCCAAAGGAGAAGTCATTGCAATAATGGGCCCAAATGGATCAGGAAAAAGCACCCTTGCAAATACGCTGATGGGTCACCCGAAATACAAGATAGAAAAGGGAAGAATCCTGCTAAACGGAGAGGACATCACGAACCTGCCGGCGCACGAACGCTCACTTAAAGGACTCTTCTTATCATTCCAGTATCCTGTAGAGATTGCTGGCGTGACGATGACAAATTTTCTCCGGACAGCAGTCAATGCGCGACGCAAAGAACCCGTATCAGTCATTGACTTCCATAAGCTAATCAAGGAGAAGATGAAACTCCTCTCAATGAACGAGCAGTTCCGCAAACGCTCCATCAACGAAGGATTCTCCGGCGGCGAAAAGAAGCGTGCAGAGATCCTGCAGATGCTGGTCCTTGAACCGACGTTCGCTATCCTTGACGAAACCGACTCTGGTCTCGATGTTGATGCGCTCAAGGTTGTCGCCGAAGGAATCAACACCTTCAAAGGAGCAGAACGCGGCATCATGCTCATCACCCACTACCACCGCATTCTTAATTATGTAAGACCTAACAAGGTGTTCGTCATGTCAGAAGGACGCATAATACGATCGGGTGGTGCAGACCTTGCATACGAGATTGAGAAGAACGGCTTTGAGGACGTACAAAAGACAAAATCCAGAATGAACAAAGTCTAGAATGCAGCATGAGCATCGGTGAAGCGAATGTTTATCGAAAAAGAACAACTCATCAGCGTCTTTCGATCAGTTGAAGATCCAGAACTGCATCTTGACGTCTGGACGCTTGGGCTCATTTACGATTTCCAGATTCGCGATAAATTCATCTGCGTCAAGATGACTTTCACATCGCCGATGTGCCCGTTTGGACCGCAGATCCTCGAAGAAATACGTACAAAACTCAAAAGCCTTGCACCAGACCATGCTATTGACATTGAATTAGTCTTCACGCCGCCCTGGCAGCCTAGTGAAGAGCTCCGCGAGATGCTCGGCGTATGACCACGATCAAGCGAGCAACAGGCTCTGCCATGAATCTGGCTTGCGCTTGGCCGCTGCACTGTGATCAGTGCTCCGCTCGCTGTGGATGTACAGGCAATATGCGGGCAGTGCAATCAAAGGATTTGTTGGTCTTTTTGTATTGTTTATTTGTATTTGTTTAGTAGACCACTTGGCGGCGCTGCTAACAAATACGAACATATGCTGTTTGATTCAGTTCGTAGTGTGGCAGCGGCGCAATTCCGGACACAGTCGAGATAAGAATGAGAAATTGAGTAGAGACCGATTACGCGCCTTTCATCGGATGGAATGCTTCACCGGAATACTCGTGCAACCAGCCTTTTAGTTCCAGGAATTGTTTAATCGCTCCCTGTAGGCGGTATGCGTCCTTGTATAACAGCGTTTCTTGTTCTTCGATCTCGCGTTTGTAGAAGCGCGTCTTGTACATTTTCTGAAACTGTTTGTTCTTAAGCAGAAAGTGTTTGTCCCATAGTTCGTCAGGATCAACAATGAGTGTAGCTTTGATAAAGACTTCAACTTCGCCTTTGTTGACTTTGATCTTGGTGCCTTCGTGCATCATTTCAGTCGTCAAGAGGCCCAGCGTATGGTAGTCGATGTTGAGAAGCCATTTGAAGTAAGGATTGACTTGCTTGCCTGTTCTCCACCAGATCCAATAGTCTTTAGCTCCACTGCCAGAAGTGCGCTCAACCATGAGTGATTCCATCCAACGATCGCCATTGCTGCCGCCGCCGTCTGTGACATAGCCTTCGTTAATGAGCCAGTCGCGGATGCTTTTGTAGAGAAATTCTAACGAGAACGTTTCGCGATAGAGGACGCTGAATTCGACGATAGTTCTTGAATCGCGGGGCATTTTAACCTCTTTTAGTTTGGATGGGGCATTTGACGTCAAGTGTATTTATAAACATTTCGTGATCTTTTACACTGGCGTTTGTTTTTTCTATCTTAAGTTCTATCGGCGTTATTGAAAAGCTCTGAAGTAGAATGTTTGACCAGCACCGCTCAGCCGCGCTGCGCGCGTCTTCGCTCAATCAGCACCACGCCAGCATCACTGTTTTAGTTTCTATCTCTCGCAGAAAGGCGGTGGTGCTGACTGTGCTGGTCGAGCTTTTCAATAACGCCGTTCTATCTTAAGATTTATATTCCACACAGTGAATAATACTTTGATGGTCTCAAATTTCTCGTTGCAGCTCAATGAAGCGAAACGGATCTGGCAGCATTCTCGTAAAGTTGCTCGTGAGGGGTATCATCAGTATCAGGGAGACGCGGTGCAGATCTGCGAAACCATAATACAGGACTGCTGGAATGGAACTTCTTTCACCGTGAGCAGCGGCCATTTCAGGCAGTTTTACTGCCGCGATATAGGGTGGTGCGCGCCATCTCTCATTGAGCTTGGATACAAGAAAGAATTGAAAGCAACGCTCGCGTATGCGCTGGAGCGTTTTGCAACAGCGGGGAAAGTGACGGTTGCGCTCACACCGGACGGAAAGGCATTCAACTTTCCAAACTTCGCATCAGTCGATTCGTTAGCATACCTGCTGAGGTCGCTTCGTCTCACGAACGCAGATGATCTTGTTGAGCAGTACCGCCGGTTTCTGGATTCTCAGATCGCTGCATTTTTCAAGAAAACGATTGATTCGCAAACAGGATTGTTGAGGAAAGACATGCATTTTTCTGCAATGAAGGATCACGCGCTACGTAAGTCGTCAACATATGATAATGTAATGCTTGCGGTGCTCGCTCAAGAAGTGAAGACTCTCGGCCTTGACAACCCCTTTGTCTGGTATGATTATCCGAAGATGATTAAAAGGGCGTTTTGGTCAGGAGCATATTTTTATGATGATCTGCAGAAACTTCCGGTTGTGACTGGCGACTCTAATGTGATTCCTTTCTGGACAGGCATTATTGATGATGATACGATGTTGAGGGCAGCAATTGCTTCTTTGCAGAATGAAGGTCTCGATCGGCCTTTTCCGCTGAGATATGTCGCAGCACCGACCAAGAAGCTGAAGATGGTTGCGGCTGAATTCTTTGTGCCAAACTGGGAGCAGAATTCAATCTGGTCCATGATGGGTATGATGTACGTAGAGGTGCTCGAGAAGATCGATCGCAAAAAAGCCGTGCAGCATCTTGATATGTATAAGCGCGTGATAGAAGAAAACCGTAACTTTCTTGAACTGTATACACGCTATGGAAAGCCATATAATTCTTGGTTTTACTCCGCAGATGAAGGAATGCTGTGGGCGTGCATGTTCTTATCGCTGTCACGCAGATTTAATGCGCTGAAATTTCACCGGTCATAAGAGATCATTTCGGCCAGAAGAATGGTAGCGGCTACTCAAACATGCACATCATCTTCGCGATTAAAGATCATTCTTGATTTTAGCCCACACACCAAATCACTCCTTTTTAGTGATGATTGTATCGGACAATCTATTCGGCGTTAGTCAAAAGCTTTCAACCACCAGTCGTACATACTCACTGGCGTTCGTAGGTTTGAGCACAGCAACGACTGGTGGAATCTTAGCGCATTGAAAACATACCGACTGATCGTGCCGGCACTTCAGAGGTTTTCAATAACGCCATCTATTCACAAAACATATAAACAAGAATACCCAAGAAAGATCATCTGCGACATCATTCAACTGAGGCCATTCTATGAAAATAACTGTCAAATCCGGAAACATCGAAAACTTCACAACACAAGTCATCATTATTCCCGTCTTCTCTGACGCGGCCAATAGCGAAGAGGACTTCAAGAAACTTGACAACCTCCTTGGTCGTGCACTTACACGCTCACTTGAAACTAACGCATGGATGACCAAAGAAGGAAATTTTGAAGCATTCTTCACGAACAAACGCATCAAAGCTGACCGAGTCGTACTTGCCGGGCTTGGAAAACAAAGTGAGCTAGACGTTGAAAAGGTTCGCCAGTTCGGCGGCAACCTGGTCGGGTATCTCAAAGCAAAAAAAACTAAAGAGTTTGCCATCCTTGCATTTGGATTTCTCGTTAAAGACACTGGTGTCGAACATGTGACACAAGCATTCTTGGAAGGAGCGCTGCTGCGTGACTACTCTTTTGATGTGTACAAATCAAAGAAACAAAAGAATGACAAGAACGAAGAAGAAGTCAAGCTCGAACAGTTGTACCTTATACCTCAGCACGCGCACGACACAAACAAGTTGGGCGAGGGGGTCGGCAGAGCGAACATCATCTGCAGCGCAGTCACTCTCGTACGCGATCTTGTAAACCTTCCAGCAAACATTGTCAATCCTGCATACCTAGCAAAACGCGCTAAAGAAGAAGCAAAAACTGCTCACGTGCTATGCAAGGTCCTTGACCTCAAAGCGATACAAAAAGAAAAAATGGGCTGTATTCTTGGAGTCGCACAAGGATCCATCAATGAACCAAAATTCATCGTGCTGGAGTATAATGGTGCAAAGAAAACGCAAGCCCCGCTGGTCCTCGTCGGGAAAGGCGTATGCTTTGATTCGGGCGGCATCAATCTTAAACCAACCGGCTTCATCGAGAACATGAAGGACGACATGGCCGGAGCAGCGACTGTCATGGCCGCGGTACTCGCGTGCGCGAAGCTTAAACTGCCGATCCATATCATAAGCTTGATGCCGTGTGTAGAGAACATGCCCGGCGGGCACGCATACCGGCCAGGGGACGTGATCGTGTCTGCATCTGGAAAAACTATTGAAGTAAAAAACACCGACGCCGAAGGAAGGCTAATCCTTGCAGACGCGTTGTGGTATGCTGAAAGATACAAACCGAGCGCGATAGTCGACGTTGCGACACTCACAGGAGCATGTATGGTGGCGCTCGGAGCAAAAGTGACCGGCATCATGAGCAACAATGACGATCTTGTCAAGAAACTTCTTGATGCGAGCAAGAAAACAGCAGAACTGGCATGGCAGCTGCCAATCTTCAAAGAGCACATCGAAGACATCAAAGGAGACCTTGCAGACATAAATAATGTCGGCCATCCAAAAGGGTATGGTGGAGCTATTACCGCAGCAGCGTTTCTCAAAGAGTTCGTCGGCGACGCGCACTGGGCGCACCTTGACATTGCGGGACCTTCATGGACTGACACGCAGGGAGCATACCTCTCGAAGGGGGGAACAGGCACAGGCGTACGGCTGCTTGTGCAGTTCTTAGAAGATCAAAGCAAGAACTGATCCGCACGTCACAACAATACTATGAATATGAAATAAGGGGGTTGCGACCCCTTATGATCCCCTTTCCGCCTCGCCACTCTGCGCCTCCGACGGAGGTCGCAGTATCTTACTCGGCGGTAAAAGACAAAATATTTTTTTGAATGTCGTTTATTACTTGCACTTTATGGTGCTTTTCTTGACTCAGAATGTATTTATCTGCTGCACCCTGAAGATTTACTCCACCTGAAATGCAGTGGCGCTCATTGAGCGGCATTGTGTTGGTATTGAAACACTTTTCAATAACGCCCTTGTGTTCGGCTTCTATTCTTAATGCGTTGTCTTTATTGACGGGTTTTCTCGGTTTTTTCTGTCTTTGTTTGGCTAATTCTGCTGCACTGTAGCGACGACGCTCGCTGCCAGCTTAAACAAATACTTTTTCTGAATTTGTTTAGCTACTCACATCGCAGCGTCGCCACGACGCTCGCTGTCAGCTGAAAAGTCAGCTGGCACCTTCAGGCGACATTCGACTTCGCCGAAGTCGCCTTCGACTATCAAACCTTTACACATTAATTCAAACTTCATCCTTTACACATTAATTCAAACTTCATCTAAATTTAGCTGATTACCGAACCGAGAATCGTGCGAGACGATGTGAAAGCCGTTAGCTCGCAGGTCGGCGGCGACGCTGCTAAACAAATACCTTTTTCTTAATAAAAAAATATATATACTTCAAGTGCCATAAAGATTCTCGAGGTTAGCCATGACACATAAAAGAGTTTCTCAACTACCGAAAGGGATCCAAATCAGGAAGAGATACGTGACTCTTCCTGAAGCGCGTGCAAACCTTCTCCAGGTGCAGCGGACCATTGAGCGGCTGATGAAACTCAACACGACACTTTTCTTACTTTCAGAAGTCGAGATCGAGTTTGAAGACGAGTTTCGCGAGAACTTATATGACATCGCCTTAAGCAAAAAGTTCTATAAACTCTCACATCAATTCTTCACCCATCTTGAACGGCTCCACAACATGTCCTGCATAGTGAAAGATATCGAGGTCGGCCTCGTCGATTTTTATTCGTTACACGACGACCGCGAGATCTTCCTGTGCTACCAGTATGGCGATAAAGACATCAGGCACTGGCATGAAATCGATGAGGGGTGCATAGAAAGGCAGTCTACCTCATTTCTTGATGACCATCATGACTGCCGTTGCTGAGCAATTTTTTTAGGCTGCTTGTTGTTGTGATTGTTTTGAGCTGTCTTGAATGCGCGGAATAAATCACTGCCTGCGTGAGCAGCGTCCTTTTTTCACAGCAACCTTAATCTCTTCAACTGACAGTTCCTTCATCTGGCAGCTGCTAACAATCATACCTAACTGAACAGACGAATGCGCATCTGAGTCATAGATGCACGGGATATTCATCCGCGCTGCTGCCTCTTGCAATTTCTCCATGTAGTCAGTGTCTTCAAGCCGAAGACTGGCACATTCCATCGCATCAGGCAGTAATGTCTGGATCTCAGCAAGAGTCAGTCCCCCATTTTCTGGCAAGGGATGCGCCGCAATCGCGAGGCCGCCTTGCTTGCGGATCTGTTCTATCACCTTTTGATTTGACAAACTTGCCGAGATCTTCTTTGAAATGTCAATTGCGAGGATATGATCTTCTTTGTTCGTAATCTCTTCGCCCACAATGCACAAGAGGCGCTTCTCTTGGCGGCATTTCTGCGCAATTGCTGCATCAATAACATTATGATCAGTAATTGCAATAAACTCAAGATGATTCTTCACAGCTTGTTCGATGACGCTCTCATAACTTTCAGTACTGTCAAACGAGGCGGCGGTATGTATGTGCAGATCGCCGGAGAAAGTCTTTGGCCTTTGTGCACAGCCAGAAATAAGCACAACCAAAAAAACAACAATAATAATCTGCAATCGAAACTCACGCATCATCACAACACCCCGACAAGGTTTCAAATTGCCTTGGAAGAATCAAAAACCTCGGCATAAATGCCGAGGCATGTTTCCATAATTTTAGCAAATGCGTCGGTTTTTGATGTTTCCTTCGCAGAGCACACAACTAAACGAAACTAAAAAACGAAACTAAAGACCTCGGCCTGAAAGCAGAGGCTTGCTAGGAAACAATCAGAAACGATTCAAAAAAAATTCGTTCTCCAAAGAGCCGCACGATCTTACGAAAGACCCGTGCACTCCATGGTCTCTGCTCCGCAATCATTGCACTTATTGATGCGGTAATTTGAATTTCCGCTGCGGATCGACCCTTGCGAAGTGACCCTGCCACCACACTGTCTGCAATCCATCGCAACACCTCTCCAGTATACATTATCTATGTTCCCTTTTTGGGAAACGCATTAGTTTAAAAAAGTTGCCATTTATTTGACCTTATTCTAAATCTCAGGATCTGTCCGGAATTGTGCCGCTGCTACCCTGCGAGCTGACGCGATAAACATGTCGTTAAAATCCTCTCGGCGATAAGATCGCCGGAGATATTCACGGTGAACGGAGCACTCATAGCGGTGCAGCGGCCAAGCGTAAGCCAGATTCCGGACAGAGCCCCTTATAGTCAGCGACATAAATAACGCATAAAATCCTGCATAAAAATATGGTCTGTCCAGAAGTTTTCAAGTGCTTCTTGCATGTCATCGATTGTTGGAAAGTATTGTGATTTTGTGACGTTGTTTTTTGTGACTTTCCAGCAG
>JACQXV010000357.1 GCA_016208715.1 Candidatus Woesearchaeota archaeon
AGGGGGTTGGCAGGAAAACTCCTGAGGAAATTCACGAGCGCAGATTGCTCAAGCTCAAGGTTTGCCCATGCTGCGGCAAAAAGCTCAGGAAAGCCGGTTCAAGGAAAAGATTCACCACCGGGATAAAACAAGGCAGTTCCGTAAACACAGAATATGAGATTGAGCGCAGCTATTGTAAAAACTGCGACAAGATAGTTGAACCCGCATTGGACTGCACCCCTAAAATGGACAGTTAGTTTAAACCAATTTGCAACATAACTAACTTGGGAGGGTGTATGAATGACGGGTAGAAATTTCACGAAGGAGTTCAAGCTGCAGGTTGTGCAGGAACTGTTGTCCGGTAGGCCTGTGGCTGAATTGTGTAGGGAGCATAACATCTATGCTTCGCTGGCATGCAGGTGGAGAAAAGAGCAGCAACAAAATCCTGAACTTGCGTTTGAAGGCAGGGGCAATCCTAGCACAGAGGATGCAAAATATGCTCAACTTGAAAGGAAAATCGGCCAACAGGTATTGGAAATAGATTTCATAAAAAAGGTCAACACAGTACTCCAGCAAAAACTCTTGGAAGCTAAAAAAAAAGATGGAGGTGAAAAGAATGCTGTACGAACAAATCAAAGCTGAAGAACGCTTGTGCATTGATGCCGCATGCAGTGCACTGGAGGTGAGCAGGCATGCTTACAAAAACTGGGTAAAATCTCCAGAACTACAACCTGATGAAATCACGCCGGAAGTAGTGCGAATCGCTGAAGAATTCCCGGCTTATGGGTATAGGAAAATAACCAAGCAGCTCCAAATAGAAAATCGCGAAGTAAACCATAAGCGGATTTTGGGAATCATGCGTATAAATCATTTAACCGTCAAAATAAAGCATTTTAGGCATTGCACTACGGATTCGAACCATGGCCTGAGAACATATCCAAACCTCATAAAGGAAGTCAAGGTTGTGAAACTCAACCAGGTTTGGGTGAGCGACATTACATACATCAAGCTCGCTACAAGCAAAATGGTTTACCTCGCAACAGTGATGGACCGCTTCTCCAGAAGATTCCTTGGCTGGGAAATCTCGGAAAACATTGACGCGCTGCTCTGCATCAACGCGCTACACATGGCATTCAAAGAACGTGAAGGAATGAGCCTCTTGGGTCTCATCCATCACTCGGATAGGGGCTCTCAATACGCGAGCAACGAATACGTGCATGAGCTCGAAATTCGGGGAATTCAAATCAGCATGAGCCGCAAGGGAAACCCTTATGATAATGCGTATGCTGAGAGCGGGTTCAAAACAATAAAGTACGAGGAGGTATACATGAATGAGTACTACACAATCAGTGAGGCGCGTGAAAATATCCAGCGCTTCATCGAAGAAGTGTACAACAAAAAAAGGCTCCACTCAAGCATCGGCTACAAGCCGCCGGCCGAATTCGAGCGAGCAATATTAAAGGAGGTAACCGCATAATTGGTTCGAACTGATTGTCCAAAAAAGGGGTTCACTCCATTCCCCGGAGCTTAAAGCAAAATACCAGAACAAAATGTGCAGAATAATCGACAAGAATTATACGGATAAGGATTGCTTGCGATTCAACAAGCGTTTCAGGAGGCGCTTATCCGAAATATTCACGTTCTTGGAATATGACATTGAGCCAACAAACAACGAAGCAGAGCGG
>JACQXV010000358.1 GCA_016208715.1 Candidatus Woesearchaeota archaeon
GGAATTAAGCGATGGCGCGTTTGGACTCGCCGCGCAGCTGGCTTCGGCGGGCGATGACATGATGCTGGAGTTCGACGATTTTGAACTGCGCGCGCCGCCCGACACGGGGCTGCCGACTTCCACACCCAACCCTTCTAACACCCTTGCGCCCTCACTCACACCCACGCGCACCCGCACGCCGACCCGCGCGCCGTAAAAAGTTATATCGGTCAGATCAGCTACGTGCGGAACGCCTCGATTACAACCCGATGTTAACCATGTTTTTGCTTTATAGAATGGAAGAGTATGTCCAAATCCATCTATCGTCAATTCGTCCTTTGAATACACTGCATGACTCATCTTGTATTGGGCAATACTTAAGCGTTTGTCCATGAATGCCTGCATACATACCAGTCAATTCAAAGATAAATGGACCATGCCCAATATAGCCTCCCATTGAGACGTTTGAAAAGTAGGTGAGTCTTTCGCCAAACTTCATATACTTGCCGGGGACGGTAGGCAAATAAACAGGCACTAGCGTTTCTAGAGATGGTGGGTAGTGTCCGTTGTCAGCACGATACTTTTCAATAGCATCAATAACCACGTCATATCTTGAAATGGCATATTGCTGTAAACCATCTTCGAGTTGGTCTTTATAGATGAGCGGCAATGTAGATGCGCCCAAAATAGTCAAGCTCAGAATCAAACTTACCACTCCTACAAGGTCTTTGGATAAAGCGCGATTGACCAACAAACCGAAGCTAGTGACTGAGCTTATTAAAAATGCAATTGCTGTTGGTAATCCACAAACAAACAAGAAAATTGGCCGGAGGCATGAAACGAAATTCATCAACAGAGGTCCCGGCACAGGTGCCCATTCGGGGAAGTATTCCCAACTTTCGATGACCCAGATGGAAGCCACCATTCCGGCAATCAAACAACAGCCGACAAGAAAAGTGGCGTTTGAATACTCCTTTATGAGTGAGCTAAATCGTGCCATCATCGGTAGCGGTTCACCCAACCTTGGTTTTGAAGGATGTGGCTAACTCCCTCATCACCTTCACCGTCAACAACCACTTTAACGTCCCCGTGCCTGCCTGAAGCGAATCGATCTCGATACAGGCAACACT
Organism: Candidatus Woesearchaeota archaeon; assembly: GCA_016208715.1. Taxonomy (GTDB): domain Archaea; phylum Nanobdellota; class Nanobdellia; order Woesearchaeales; family UBA11576; genus JACQX01. Next base: position 1,110 of record JACQXV010000358.1, read on the forward strand.
CCCCTTCTTCATCTCCACCACAGATCGATTCGTCTCGCCCGCGATTAACCACGAAACCAGTCCACTCATCGTCGGCTCGTGACCCACGATGGCGAGGCGCTCGCGCTTCATATATGGCTTCAAGGCTTTGATCACGATCTCTTCGCCAC
>JACQXV010000359.1 GCA_016208715.1 Candidatus Woesearchaeota archaeon
AACACGGCTTTAGCTTTAAATTCCGGTGGGAACTGACGATGTTTGGGCATGGTGCGCTCCTTCTCATGGACAGTCTATCTTGTTTTTCCCTCGTGTCCAGTTTTAGGGGTGCACTACAGACCGCAGGCGCCTTTTCCGGTGCCCTCATCATCGATCAGGCAGAAGTTTTCAACTTTGATACCCTCAAAAAACTTCCGGAAACATCGGTCCCGGTGCAACCCACAGCTCAACCCACCCCCGTCGTAGTCCAGCCGCCGGTGGTAAATCCACCGGTTGGAGAGCAGCCAAATTCAGTAGTAACTGGATTCGGAGATACTCCTGAAGGAAATAGATGGATTTGTAGATGCTCATGGACAGATCCAACAACTCTATTTATCAATCCGCAGTTTAGATTCCATCTAAATGTATTTGATAAAGCAAATCCAACTCAAGCAATCTTTACGCAAACATATTTTCCTGGTCAAGAAGAAGCATTCAATTCAGATGTGAAAAAGTATGAAAATCCGCCGTACAACATGCACAAAGTAAATACCGTAATTTACCAAGATACGAGTTTTGGAGATCCAAAAAAGATTTTTCAACCAGGTCTTGCTATGTATACTATGAATAATCAATAGTATAATAATAAGGATGCTGTTTGTTAACATAAGTTTGTTTCAAATAATTCTTTCATCTGTTCTTTACATCTTTCTTAATAATGCTAGTATGATATGTAATGGGGATATTTGGAAAAAAATTGTTTGTTGCGCTTGCTCTTCTTCTGTTGGGTGGAGTTGTAGCTGGTAGTATCTATTATTTTAATCGGCAACGCAGTTCATCATTATTAAACAATGTAAATACCCCTCCCGCATACTCTATTCCTCCGCAAAAAATACTTACCTATAACAACTCTGTCGAGCAAAAAATTGAGACTCCACCCCACTTTGCACTGTCCGGTACGGTAGTAATCGGAAGCGGAGATTCCCGCTATGGCCTGCAGCCAACCGGATCAACCGGAGACTCCACTTTGCCACACTCAGAATCGCTGAAACACTGAGGCCGCTGAATTGTTGTAGCTGCTGATTTGGCCTCACACTCCAACCGCTGCCCCGAAATGAACAACGGTTCGGGAGAGGGGGAGTCGGTGAATTGCAAATCTGAATTTGCATGCGGTCTTGCTCCCCCTCTTCTGTTCGGTGTTGTTCCGAACAGGAGAGGGGGCGGGGGGTGAGGCAGAAAATCCGTTGTACAATCCCTCCATGCCCCCGAAACCTTGCGGCAAAGCCTCTGCCAGAATCGTCCACGCCGCCCGCGAACTGCGGCGCAAACAAACGCCTGCCGAGAAAAAACTTTGGGCCGCGCTCCGCGACCGCCGCCTTACCGGACTGAAATTCCGTCGCCAGCACCCTTTTGAGCGTTTCATTCTCGATATTTTCTGCGCTGAACACCAGCTCGAAGTTGAAGTAGATGGCGGGATTCATGATGACCCTAAGCAAGCCGAATATGATGCAGAGCGAATGGCTTACTTGCAGGCGCGCAACATTCGCGTCCTGAGATTCAGCAACGAGGAAATAGAAAGTGATT
>JACQXV010000356.1 GCA_016208715.1 Candidatus Woesearchaeota archaeon
AGCACAGTAAAGCATATTGTTGCGACAATTGACATATCCATAGCTGAGCCTCCTTACGAGTCATCCTGAGCCTGTCGAAGGATGGCCGATACGCTATACCCTTCGGCAAGTTCAGGGTGACATTCATTTCTTTACTGACTCCTCGTACGCCTTCTCCTGGCTCCATCCGCTTATCGCAGGGGTATACGCAATAAAGTAATAAATGCCCCATATTATAAGCCCCCAGAAGAGTATCAGCCAGCCGACAGGCAGTTTCCTTGATGTCTCTTTTGCCTCAAACGCCTCTATATTATCAAGTTCTTCAACCATGATTCCCTCCTTATTTTTTCTGAAGAGTCCTAATGTAAGATATGACCGACCATATCTCATTCTTCTGCATCTGGTCGCTAAACGAAGGCATGCCGCCTTTTGCAGTGCGTCCTTCTTCCACCATACCCTCGGATGTCCCGTTATTTATTATCTCAAAATAATCGTCATCAGCCAGATCGTCTTCTTCATAAAGAAAGATATTGTCAGCAAGGCTTGGGCCTATATCTCCTTTGCCATCCTCACCATGACACATTTCACAGTTTGCCTCATAAAGTTCTTCTCCAAGTTCAATCGCTTTCGGGTCTCCGGCAAGCGGATTTTCAGCCTCTTCTGCCTTGACCCTTGGCTTTACCTCGGCGGCAGCCGTTTTAGTGACAGCAATCCCTATGACCTGCATGTATGCCACAAGCGCGTCCATCTCGTCCTTGCCGCTCAAGCCCGTAATCTCCTCTGCGGAATAAGGGAAATCTAACGCATCCATGTGGCTCTTTATATCTTTGGGGTCAAGGCTCCGCCCCTTCAGCCATCCGTAAGAAGGCATATTGGATTCCGCAAAAAATGCCCTTGGATCTGCAAAGTGCTTATAGTGCCACATATCAGGATATTTCCCTCCTATCCTCGCAAGGTCCGGCCCTGTTCTCTTGGAGCCCCACAAAAATGGGTGGTCATAAGCAAATTCTCCGGCCTTAGAGTATTCGCCGTACCTCATAACCTCTGTCTTTAACGGCCTCACGGTCTGTGTGTGGCAGTTATTGCAGCCTTCCCGCTGATATATGTCTCTTCCGGCAAGCTGGAGTGTGGTAAAAGGTTTAAGGTTTTCAAGCTTCGGGTGCATCTGAGGGGTGAGCATAGGGATAAACATAGTGACAGCAGTTCCAATCAGGATAACAATCGCTGAAACTATCGCAAACATTATTGGTTTTCTGTAAATTGCTCCTGCCATTACCGCACCCCCTCTCTCTTTATGGCCGACAGGGCTTTGCCCTTTCGGATCGTCATAAATATGTTATAGATGAAGAAGAGCATTCCCACTGTGAAGATGATCCCTCCGAGGGTCCTCATATGCCAGTAATGATAGTTCTTCACAAGGGTCTCTATGAATGTATACTTCAATGTTCCGTCAGGGTTTACAGCCTTCCACAAAGCGCCCTGCTGAATGCCCGTGATCCACATGGTAATTGAAAATATCAATTGTCCGATTAATACAAGATAGAAATGTGTGTTCGCGATCTTCTCGCTGTATATCTCCGTATCGTATATTTTCGGTATTATGAAGTAGACGGACGCAACAACAGTCATCGTTACCCAGCCCATTGTCCCCATATGCACATGACCCGGCACCCAGTCCGTGTAATGGATCAACTGGCTTACAACCCTTAATCCCTGCGTAGGCCCCTGCAGGGTCTGAAGTCCGTAAAAGGTGATGCCTAAAATAAAGAACTTCGTCAGATAATTCGTCCTCATCTTTGACCAGTCAGGTGCAACCGTATAAAAGCCGTTTAACACAGAGCCCCATGAAAGAGCTATCATGAACATGGTGAAAACTATTGCAACGGTCTGAATCCAGTGTGGAAGCGGCGTGTAGACAAGATGATGCGCGCCTGTCCATAGATACGCAAAGACTATAGACCAGAATGAGATAATGGACAGCCTGTGGCTGAATATCGGCAAACCGGTGGACTTTGGCAGGAAGTAGTAGAACATTGCGAGCATCGGCG
>JACQXV010000331.1 GCA_016208715.1 Candidatus Woesearchaeota archaeon
CCCTTATTCATCCGAGGATAAAAAAATTCTAATCCATCTGAAATGCTTTCATAGGTGTCGCAATCTATTGAGTTACGCAAAAGTAATAGAAATATGTTGTTAAATATGCTATCATGGTTCCATGAGACCATATGGAACCCAAAAGCAGCTTGAGCAGCGCCGCCGGCGCGCTGTTGAACTGCTAAAACGAGGATTAAATCTGCCGGCTGTTGCCGAGAAAATCGGTTGTTCAGTAAGCTCGGTTCATCTGTGGCGCGAAGAGCATAAAAAGAACGGTGCTGATGGACTAATAGCCAAACCTGTGCCGGGACGTCCCGCAAAGCTAAACAAGCGCCAGAAACAGAGTTTAGTTCGGATACTTCTGAAAGGGGCCGTAAGGAGCGGCTATTCCACGGATCTCTGGACGACTCGAAGAATCTGCGAGGTAATCGGGAAAAGTTTTGCGGTAACCTATCACCCCAATCATATCTGGTGGATTCTTCAGGAAATGGGCTGGAGTTGTCAGAAACCAACCAAGCGGGCCAAGGAACGAAACGAAAAGGAGATAGAACATTGGAAGCGCTATGTGTGGCCGCATATAAAAAAACGCCAAAAGGCGTGGCATCCCGCTCGTCTTTCTCGACGAAAGCGGCTTCTCTTTGGTTCCTAATGTTCGTAGGACATGGGCTCCCTGCGGAGAAACACCTATTCTTTATTGCGCTGGGCATTGGACAAAGATTTCGGCTATCTCGGCTATCACCATATCGGCACATGGAAGGCGTATCCAGTTGTATATTCGTCTCCATCCGAATCGTAACATTCGTCATCAGGAAGTTATCCTCTTTCTGCGACTTCTGCTTAGGCATCTTAGGAAAGGCTTTATTCTTCTTTGGGACAGGAGCATGGTTCACCGGGCAACCAGAGTTAAAAGATTCCTTAAAAACCATCGCCGCATCATTGCTTATTCGTTTCCGCCTTATGCGCCTGAACTCAATCCCGATGAATTCATTTGGACGAATCTTAAGTGCCATGCGGCTAACAGTGTACCCAAACATATTTTGCATCTCAGGGATTTGCTTAAAACGCCAATCCGAAGACTCAAAAGTTCCAAGGCGCTTCTTTGGTCCTGCATTGAAGCTTCGGAGTTGCCATGGC
>JACQXV010000351.1 GCA_016208715.1 Candidatus Woesearchaeota archaeon
ACTCAAGACATGGCTGATCGTCTTGGCAAAGAAATGTGGGATCTTGAGAAAAAGCGGGACAACGCCATCATGCGGAAAAATGTCTGGGAAGCGGTGTTTGAAAAGAAGGGGACCTTGGATTCCTCGGATGGAGGCGGTCTGATTATAAAATTCCAAAAAGAAATATCGCCAGGCATTAAAGTGTTTCCATAAATTGTGATATGAGGTTATGTCTTAATAATTCGGCTGGTGCGGAATCGCATATTTCCGCTCTGTCATTGGATAAAATCACTGTTTTTCGCGCAAGTTCGCGTGTAATGATCCGTTACATGTGAAATAATAGAGTTCTATGAAAAAAAACTTGCGCGCATCGTGATGTTATCCGATATGGGGGCAGAAAGCGTTTCTGTAAAACATGCGGATCGTTTTTTCGAATCCGTCCTAAAAAACGAGGGAGAAAACGGAAGCGACAATCAGCCAACACGGCGTCGTTCGTGCTGCGGACCAACACCAGTTTGCGCGGCTTGGCCGACATTAGGCATCGAGCAAAAGAACAGGTGATCGGGCAATTTCATCGCAGTCTCTTAAGTTGGAAGCGGACGCATCCGAAAGCGAAACCGTTTACAGCTCGAAGCGGAGATCTCATCGGTGTCTTTGACGGAGTGTGGTTCGCTATCAAGGGTGAACGGCACATATGCCTTATCATCCTTCTTCGACCGGTCACAGATAATCGCGCTCGCGTCCGCGGACTGTATTTGATAAAAGGAGATGAGTCTGAAGCGAACTGGCAATCCGCGCTGCGCGAGACGCTTACCCCCGGAGAATTGGCTCAAATACGCGCAATTGTCGCTGACGGCTCCCACGGCCTTGTTGCTCTTTCTCGCCAGCGCGGGTGGGAGTACCAACGTTGCCATTTCCATCTTTTAAAAGATCTGCAATTGATCTCCGGAAAACGTTCAGGCCCCACCCAACACTTGCGACAAGGCGCATTGGAATTGGTCAAGCGCGTTCTCGACACCCCGGATGAACGAACGACAAAGCGGCTGAAAAGACAGCTCGCTTTCCTCATCGCTCGTCCCGATTGTCCAAAAACGGTGCGAAAAAAAGTTGGTGGATTCTTAAAACATTTTTCCAAATTCCGCGCCTGCTACCAGCATCCCGCGTTACGGCTCCCGCACACCTCAAACAGCGCTGAATGCGTCGGCAGATTCATCCGTGAACGGCTTGGTGTCATGCGGGGACTCCGTACTGTTCATTCGCTGCGATACTGGCTTGATATCCTGTTACAGCAGAGAACAACTGTTCAGTGTGCGCCGAAATTACCAACCAAATTATGACGACATAACCTTATTTAATAATTACTATTTTGATAAAAACGAAAAAGTCACGGAGAAAAAAATCAATGAACTCATAGCGTTGTTTGAGAATTACGTGCGGTATGGAGGGTTCCCTAAGGTTG
>JACQXV010000107.1 GCA_016208715.1 Candidatus Woesearchaeota archaeon
CGATAAGGCGTGCGGCGCGGGCGTTTGACCTTTACCACAGTGGTAAGGTCGAACACGTGAACACGCACACGTTTAAGGTTGCATCGCAGTATGATAGACAAGAACCTTACGAAGTAAAGATTAAGCAGACGCCATATCTCAAAGCTGGTGGCTATGCTTATTTTACTTGTCAAGACTGGATGAACTATTCAGGAGACCAAGACCTGCCTGATGTGAACTTTTGGTGTAAGCACTCCATAGCGGCGCTTGTTTGGTTGCATAATAGACGTGAGGGCACGTCACTGCCCGTTAATAACAACGGCAATGGTAACGGCAAGCGTGAGTTCACCGACGCCTGTCGGCTTACGGTTGTGAACGAGTGCGGAAGCAATGAAGCTAAAGCAATCCAAGACAAGCTGAACGGTCAGATAGATAGTCAGAAAAATGCAGATGGTAGGGCGCAAGCTCTATCATCACAACCCCAACTTGACCAGCGTGCGATGCGTTACACGACGCCTTCTACCAGCAATCCCTTCGAGGAATCGGAATCCTACGACATAGACCAAATTGAGGGACGTAGAAACGGTGAAGTTACCTGGAAGCTGCGAAACGGTGAGTATGTCATAAGTTATCGTGGTATCATGACATTAGCCGAGAAACACGGTATTGAGTACGAAGTTTCCCTTGATAGCGAAGGCAATGAACGGCAATGAGAGAGTAAGCGGAAAGGAAATAAAGATAGCTGGTTCAATTGAGACGGCATCTGAGTTAGCAAAGCGGAACGCCGCACGGCAATTGCTACCACTTCCAGAGATAAAGGCAGTTGAACACAAGGCTAAGTTAGAAGCTGAATTCTCTTGGGAAAAGGCAAAAGCCAAGTGTGTTGAGTTGGTTGGTTCACCCCGTGAGATAAGTAGGAATAGAATGCGGAATAACCACTTATTATACCCTATCTCACGGGGTGAAGCGAATGTTGGAATTATCATTCATGACTTAACCCAAGCGGGCAAGTTACGACAGGATAACCCAAGCCATTACAACCGAACGGAGTGGTTGGTGATATTCAATGCTTGCCAAAAAGATGCACAGGTAGAACGGGACCCCAAGAGCTTAAATCGGTGGTCTTACAA
>JACQXV010000347.1 GCA_016208715.1 Candidatus Woesearchaeota archaeon
TAGAATTCGTAAAATTCATAAAATTCGAAAATTCATAAAATTAGACTTCGTCCCAAAGTTAGTGGCAACCCGGTTTGGTTGAGATCAAGACTAGCTTGATTTCAACAGGCAACGGATTGCCGGTTATGTTGTTCCAGAGCGTGTTCCAATTGAACTCTGGAAGGAGTTTTTTGACAGCGATCGACAGCCAGCGCATCAGACCGGCTTCGCTCCAGCGTTTGCCGATAGACTTGATGCGGTTCTTAAAGAGGCTGATTTTACCTTCGATAATATTTGATGTAGCCGGAATGACCTTGCCGGTTTCGATGATATGATCGATGAAAGAAACGAACGGTTGAGCAAGATTGCTCATATAAACAGCGGCATTATGATACCCTTTGCTTTGCAGGAAAAAGTAAAGATCGCAGAACGAATGGAGCGTTTTTTTACGCAGGTCGCCGAGTGTTTCTGCGTCTTCTTTTCTCAGGGTCTCGATTTTTTCCATGTTCAGACCTGCAAGCGGAGCGGCAGCGAAAGCCGCCATGATTTCCTCTTGCTGGGCTTTCTTAACACCATCCTGATACAGAATAAACGACAAGTCTCTTTTCCCGTGCCACTGACAACGCTGCACACGCATTCCCGGCACCGCAAAAGCTTCTTCTATGCCGGGACCACCATCGCAGACAAGAACTTCAAGGCGATCGGTACTCATACGACGGTACAGTTCCTGGGCACAGTCCTTCCAAGACCGCTCGACCCACATTCCAACCAGTTCAAAGGGTCTGCCTTCTCCCACACTGGCAAAGGCAAAACGGATTTCCCCTTCATAAAAATCAGGTCTGCTCTCATCAGCTCTGTTCTGAAAGCGTGCACCGGTTCCGTCCACCATCAGATAACGAAACTGCCGTTTCCGCAGATACGGCGTAAAATCTCCACTGCCCACAAGGTCGCTCAGTCGTCGATGAATCGTGCTTTTGCTCGGCGAATCTCCTTGCAGGCGTTCCGCCTCTTTGGAACTCTGGCTGTACGATACCTTGGCCAAGAGCCCAGCAGCGGGAGTCAGGCACCACGGCAGCCACCGCTTATACGCAGGGACTTCAAGGGCAGCCCTGCCCGGCATAGCAACTCGTCCACCCCAGGAATCTATGAATCTACCGAATCGAACAAATACCTTTCCCATAGGTGTCCTGAATTGCCGGTGAGAATATCCTTTGTTCCGATACCGAAGAGGAAACCGCTCTTCTGCTTCGTCACATGCCTTTCGGTCTATTGCTTCAAGGATCTCTCGCACTATGTTCTTCCCAAGCTCATTCTGGTACTGATGAACGGCTTTAATGATACCGTTGATGTTCATCGGGCCGTCTGTTATTTTGATATCGAGTTCGAGCGTCACCTCGAGCTTCATAGCCGGAGTTCTCCTTTCACCGTCGAAAGTAAAAGGTAAGAATATCCGGCATTTTTATTTTAAAGGCAAGCTATTTGTTTGCCACCAATTTCGGGACGACGTCTAATCTTAATATGATATAAAAAGCCCCTGGCGAAAACCAGGGGCGAATTCCACTGCTGCATTAAAACGGCAATGCAAA
>JACQXV010000348.1 GCA_016208715.1 Candidatus Woesearchaeota archaeon
CAGGGAAACAGGGAAACAAGGGAAAGACGTTGTGCTAAAATCTTATCGAAGGAACAATAATTATGTCTCTCGTATCTGTGCCAGCTATTTATGATGGAAAACGTATTTGCCTGCTCGAATCAGTTTCGGTTAAGTCGCCGTACCGAGTCGTGGTGACATTCCTTGAACCCATTCGAGATGATACGGATAAATTGCGCCGCTCAGAACGCTTTTGGGCTTCGTTTGGGTCATGGGAAAGTGAAGAGACGGCGGAGGAAACGGTGAAAAGGATTTACGGAGATCGCTGTTCTTGAGCAGGATGATGAATCATCCTGCTGATACGCTACGCGGAAACGCGATAAATCGCGTTGGGGTCACAGTTTGCTTTAGCGGGATTTTTTCTAACACACAACACGCCGGTGGGAGAGCGTTGACGACGAGACGATTGGCAAAGATGATCTTGCTCCGTTTGAAAACTAGCTGAGCAACGCGACGCAATCGGAAATGCTGCTACTGAAACATAATAACTTGCTAAACCGTTTACACTCCGAATGTCTGCGTGAAAACCAATGACATCACAGGATAACCCAAAAAGAAAGCAACCGCATTGGATAAGATGCAGTTGCTTCGCATTTTTAGTGATCACATCATTTGTCTGTTTCGTAATTGTTTCAGTTGTCTGTTTCGTAATTGTTTCAGTGCCAACCTCTTATTTGGGCTATCGTTACGTTGTGCGACATTTCCCTGAGAGATTTTCGGAACCGTTGAAGACATCAGTTGTCACAGACTTATGCAATACTCTTCAACTCAGTAAACAAGACTTGCGCTGTCAACGAAAAAACACTTACGCTTTTGAGTTCTTTCCCGATTTTCTCAACCGCTATAGCCGAGGGACATCGCGCCAACAAGTTGACAAGGAAATTAGCAAGTATTTGGTAAGTTGTACAGATTGGATAGTAACAGCCTCGGATGGCATATCTCAAAATTGTTCATATGATTTCAAAGGCGATGGGGTTTTCACACTAGACATTGACTTTCTGAAAACCTATTCTGACCCAGCTGATTTCGCTGGTGTAGTTTGGGATACTTGCTCATATGCCATTCGCAATTCAAAAATAGATGTGTTTGTATGCAACCCGCCACTGAGTTATTGAACGGTGAAACCCACATCAGAATTCAAGCGGATCGATACGAATCTTAAAAAAACAGGTCGCCTCATCAGCGACCTGTTTCCTTTATTTCCCCGTTTCCCTTTTTTCCTTTAGCCCCCTACTCCTTCAAGTATTCTCTCAACTTCCTGCTCTGCGAAGGATGTCGCAACCGACTCACCGCCTGCGCTTCAATCCGGCGCACGCGCTCGCG
>JACQXV010000349.1 GCA_016208715.1 Candidatus Woesearchaeota archaeon
CTCGGAATATTTGGTCGCAACGCTTTTCTACCTCTTTGTCATTGAACACCCCGCGGCAATATTTTGCCTTGAAACTCATGTGCAGGACGTTTCGGCCCACACTTGAGCTGTGGTGCCTAATTTCGGGATAGCTCACGCTAACTCGATCCATAAAACACCTCCTGGTAGTGCAGTCGTCTCTCCATCCCATGGATCAAAAGATGGTTGCACTACCAAACCATGAAATTACTTCGAGAAAAATAGTAGTTACGGTCGTTCCGACCACCAGTCATCGCTCGCTTCGCTCGCTATAGACTGGTGGAAATCTTTAAAATTTTTGCTTCGCAAAAATTTTATATCTCTTTCCCGAGTTTCCAATCGCTCAGATCCACATTTAGATCGATATTCTCTTTTTTCAAAACTTCAATGAAATCCCAGATATTCATCCCTGCTCGTCTCGCTGCTTCAGATATTCCTATTTTTGCTTTCTTGTAATCGTCGAGAGCATTATCTATCAGGAGCTGTCGGTATCCTCTCCGTATCAGTTGCCTGAGACATGTGGAGAGGTCCACATCGAGTTGCCTCGCGATCTCCTCCACCTCACTCAACAGCTTCTTTTCGATCCTAACAGTTTTCGGCACATACATCTCATATCACCTCCAATTCGTGTAGAGCTTCTGTTATTATGAGGGGCGAATATCTGCCTTCGATTCTCAGTATTTCCAGCGCCTTTACACCTTTTTCTTTCGGGAGTTTGTGTTTCTTACAGAGTGAAACCACGACCCTAGGAGATATCGTGAATGGAATTTTTAGGTACTTGCACGTCTTTATAGCCCTGCTGTTATCGGTCAGCAACACGTCTGCGTTCAGTTGCAGGAATAGTCCAATTGCTTCCGCCTCCCCTTTCCCCAGTCCGGCTGTTAGCCTCGTTCTTTTGGCGACTTTCTCGACACTGATTCTTCCATTCTTGACAAGCGCATCGATTATCATGGCATCGAAATACCCTCTGGCTATGCCGGAAGTAACAGCCTCACTATAGACCTCAGCAGGTATCTTCAACCTCACCTCCCCAGCCAGGGTCTCCAATACGGTGACCTTTGTCAGGAGTATCAACGAGCATGCATCTGCCACAACCACTTCCATCAAAGCACCCTGATCAAGTTACAGCATCTAATAGCATCTATTGTA
>JACQXV010000108.1 GCA_016208715.1 Candidatus Woesearchaeota archaeon
CACTCTTGATGTGAGTAAGCAGCGTGTTCTTGGTGAGCTTTTGAAGGCTAAAGAAGAACTGGGGAGGTCTGCAACTCGTAAAGCGCAGCTTGAGGCAAAGGCTTCTGACATTGAATCGGAACTTTTCAAAAAAACTAAACGTCTCGAAGAACTCGATGCAGAACTTGTGTTGCTCCAAGATACCAAGCTGCGCGTGGCGACAGAGCTTGATCATGCACAATCAGAGCTTGATTCTGTTGTAGCTAACCGATCCAAACTGGAATCAGAGACCCACCGCATTGAACAAGAACTCCGGGACAAAGAACTTGAACTTCTCGAAACCGTCAAGGACCTAGAGCTTGATAAGGAATTGCTCGACCGCAAAGAAAGCGAGATCATTGAAACTGTAAAGACCATCGAAGAAGACCAGACACTCGTAGCATCCGCTGAAGAAAGCATCAATGCAAAGATCGACACACTCAAAGAAGCCGAATCAAAACTGGAACAACACCAACAGGAACTCAACGAACAGCTTGCCGCCGTTGACAAACGTGAAGAAGAACTCACTGCCAGATCTATCGCGCGTGAAGCAGAATTCACGAAGAAGACCCAAGACGTGCTCAAAGATTATGAAAGCAAGCGTGCAGAACTTGAAAAGCAATACGAAACAAAACTCGCAGAACTCGACGCTGTCGAAAAACAACTCAACAATTCAATCGTAAGTGTCGAGCAAAAAGAAAAACGCATAGCAAAAGCCAAAGAGCTTAAATTAGACACCACAGAGCTCCTTGACAAATTACGTGAGATGGAAGAGATAATTGTCAAAAAAGATGAGGAAATAGCAAAACGCACCAAGGAAATGGAATGCCTCAACAATGAGGCACTGCGCGATACCGCTATCACTCTGGGAATGGAACGTAAAGAGAGGGTGATTGCCCAAAAAGAGAAAGAACTTGCTGTACGCGAACAAGAGCTTTTCTTGCGCGAGCAGCGGGTGGGCGAAGAGAATTTCAATGCTTACGTTGAGTCAGAACTCGCAAGCATCTATCAGCCGGTACCGGCTCTTGCAGAAGCGAATGAGATCTATACGCTCATCGAACACACACGAGACTTGATACACGCAGGACGCCTTGACGACGCACGCGCGACATATTCGCGCATTGGAAACTTCTACGAAAATCTCAACGTTGGTGTAGCAGACAAAAAACGCGTCTATTATGCTATCCTTGAACTCAAAACCGACATCGAGCTAGCGCACCTCGGGTAAGACGCCGCGTGCTAACGAGAATAATAAGAAATAGGTATTTGTTTAGCAGCGTCGCCACCGACCTGCGAGCTAACGGCTTTCACATCGTCTCGCACGACTCTCGGTTCGGTAAGCGGCTTAACTTACACAGCGAGCGTCGTGGCGACGCTGCGATGTGAGTAGCTAAACAAATACTCGCGCGGAGCGCGAATGTGTCCTCCGCAGCATCCAAGAAGAGAAAAATGAAGTTTCAAACAGAACCTAAGAAATATAATAAAAGTCTTTTCTAGAACGTGTGCCTCTTCGGCCTTCGCGGACGATTTTGACGCCTTGAAAGACGATTCTGTGTTTTAATCGGGTTCCAGTCTGTCTTGTACGCAAAACGAAACTGTCCAATCGTCTTTTCGTTATCCATCTTGAACAGGTTCTCGTCAGGAGGCTGGATGTTCATCGCATACTTCGCACGTTCGTCAACTGTCGAACTTTTCTTTACTTTGGCTTTTTTCTCTTCTTTCTTCTTTCCCATGGCAACCACCTCTTCCCAACTTGAATCATACGAATGGTTAACAGCTTAACTGTTGTAACTGTTTATTCCGATACAGATTCAGGAGTTGTCTACTTTTAGGAATGGAATTCATATCGTCATTTAAAAATCTTTTCATCACAAGGGCTTGTTTGCAAGTTCATTGTTGGCACCTCATTAGCGGGTTGTGGGTGAGGCATTTAGCCCTAACGCCCCAACTTGCAAACAAGTCCACTGAATGGGCTCTGTCCCGAATCTCGCTCACGCTCGGCCGCTGCACCGCTCGCTGTGGAGGTTTGAAGTGGTGTTGTTGCCGAGAGGATGTTTAACAACCTGTTTATCGTTTCAGCTCGCAGGGTGGCAGCGGCAGATTCGGGACAGAGCCCACTGAATGAACAAATTTAAATAAACTGTCTGCGTTCCTCTTCATTCTATGAAAAAGATAACCCTCATCCGAAGTCTTACCTTTCCCGCGCTGCTATTTATCATCCTTTTCATCATGCCCGCATGCCAGTCATTCTCAAAAAGCCAAGAAACAGCAATTGAATCACTTCCCGCATCTGAAGACTTGTCTGCTGAACCATTGTCTGCTGAACCATTGTCTGCGGAACAACCTTCAATGCAAACGCCAGTTTCAGCACCCCCTTCGCAGGAAACTACAAACAATACGACACTAAGCAATACGACAGAGCAGCAATCAACGCCAACACAGCTTCAGACGCTCACATCTACAAACAACCTCACACTCCAACTAGACCTTACACAATGCCCACATCTTTCAATGAATTTCGAATGCGACCGATACGACCTACGAGACTGCACGTACCAAACCCTTGTAGGTAAGAATGAATTCTATCCTGACCGGCTCGTGTGCCGTTTTGGGAAAGGCCCCGGCGAATTTCCCACAAGAAAATACTGCTATTCTCAAGACTGCAAACGTATCACCGAAAGGAACGTGGTCATTAAGTATGGCGGTGTTGTCGCCTTCGGTGAATATCGCTACAGTGTGCGCAAAGAAGGCAGCGGCATCATCACGCGCTACGAGCTTGTACGATGCGATGAAATGACAAAGACATTTGCTACCCTCGATGGATGCAAACGCTACATTGCAACTCTTCCTTAGAATCCGTTCTCTTTTGTCTTAGTTTTTTATAAGGAGATAGAACATGATCAAGGCAGTAATTTTCGATATCGACAATACGCTTGTGAATTTTCTTGAAATGAAGAAACAGTGCCTGCAACCCGCAGTCCGCGCAATGTGCACTGCCGGGCTTTCTGCGCCTCCGAAAGAAGTGCTCGACCGCATCTATGAACTCTACAAAAAACACGGTATGGAGTACAGACTCATCTTTCAGGAGTTGCTCAAATCATATGGCGTGCACGATGATCGTATCCTCGCTCAAGGAATTGTGGCGTATCGAATGGCACGTAGCGTTGAAAGTTATCCCCAAGCCCATGAAGTACTGTCAGCGTTGCGGAACAGCGGCTACAAGCTCGGCGTCGTTACTGATGCGCCTTCGCTCAAAGCCTGGACGCGGCTGGTATACATGAAACTTGACGCCATGTTTGATGTCGTAGTCACCTTGGACGACACAAAAACCACCAAGCCCCATTCGCTCCCATTTCAAAAAGCGATCGCCGAATTAGGAGTCAGACCCGCAGAATGCCTCATGGTGGGAGACATGATTGAAAAAGACATCGCGGGTGCACACGCCCTTGGCATGCAAGCCTGCTTTGCACGGTACGGGAGCACTAATCCTCCAAGGCACAGTGGTGCAGACTATGAGATCAATAAACTCAATGAACTCTTAGATATTCTTCCTATACTGAGAAGTAGTTGAATAAAGGTATTTGTTTAGCAGCGTCGCCACCGACCTGCGAGCTAACGGCTTTCACAGCGTCTCGCACGATTCTCGGTTCGGTAAGCGGCTTAACTTATACAGCGAGCGTCGTGGCGACGCTGCGATGTGAGTAGCTAAACAAATACGAATAAAGCAGTTCTGTTGTCATGTGGCGCTTGAAGTATACAAACGAAAGCGGGACTTCCGAAAAACCAGTGAACCGTCTACAACTGCGTCGGGAACGGTACGATCAACACGGCTCTGTCCCGAATCTCGCTTACGCTCGGCCGCTGCACCGCTCGCTGTGGAAGTTTGAAGAGATGTTGTCGACTAGAGAATGTCTCACAGGATGTCTAACACAACCTAAAATACAAGGTAAATCGCTTCAGCTCGCAGGGTGGCAGCGGCACATTCGGGACAGAGCCGATCAACACAAAATGCACGCCCGTTGCTTCTGTCAAATCTTCACCAAGAAATCCTTCACGTGCTTTGTCGCTCTCACATCATCCTCATTATAGTCAATGATGCGCTGCAGCTTTTCCTTATTTTTTGTGGGATTTTCCACATACTCAAGATAGTATGCGACCGATTCCATCGCTGTGACTTCCTTATGCCTCCATGAGAACTCAAGCCACTTCGCGATATCCTTTAGACCATTTCCGTAGGTTGGAAACGCAACCGCTTTCTTTAACAGCTTATGAAGATCAACCATATTGTTCTCAATCCGCGTACGAAGTGTGGAATCCATGCCGTACCGCGCAGCAAGCTTGGCAAGTGCGGTGCGTTCATACGATCCCCAATGGTACAGCGTGAACCCGCGCTGCGCCTTCATGAATACACAAAAATCCTCGAACATCTTCTTTTCTTCGCCGATTCTGTGCGCGATGAACGAATGGTACTCATAAGCATCACCTTTGCACACGAGCAAGCCCATCATGTAATCTATCTGATCAAATTCAATATCGTCGCCAAACGCTTCGTTGAGGGACTGATCAGTTCCCTCCAAGTCCAAAAATAATTCCAGCTTTTTTTTTGGGAAAACAAGCGCCTTCCGATTGATTATAACTGGCGTATTTCTCACCAATGCAAGAGCGCTGTTGCGAAATTGCTTCGCCTTCTGCGGACCAACACCGTCAATTTTCTGAAGCGATCCTAATGATGCTGTGGCTAAATCATGCACGGTGAGTATTCCTCTTTCGTTAAGCTGCCGTTTTGTACTGCCGCCGACACCAGCTACAAGTGATACATCGTCACGCTCGATAGCGAGCCGGTTCGTATAAGATTCCCAGGGCCAGTATCCCTCACCATACGTAGGAGTGACTTCTTTTCCATTCAGAATCTCACGCACTTCGCTCAGAGCGTGCTGTAGTTTTTCGTGATACTGCGCATACTCAAATTCAAACTCGTCACCATCACGGTTGATAACCGAGAACTTGTCAGGCAGCATCCCTTGGATTTTTCCGAGAAGAAAGTTGTAAAACGCTGCCTGAAGAATGTGGTGCTCTTTGATATTCTTCGCAAGTTTGATCTCCTTCACCGTATAATGGTACGGCCCAAACACCGATTGGCGCGAACTCTGCCGCACCAGCACATCGATTTTTCCAACGAGCCCATCAGGCAAAAAAAATAACGGAGCATTATGAATCGCCTTGGTTCCATCGTCCATCAATGAAAGAACCCGCTTGAACCCCTCGATGTCATCCGTATAGACCATCTCGACAAATTCAGGATACTTCTGCTTGACGATCCGCTCTTCATGCAGGTACCCACGCTCAAAGAGAAGTTCTTGGTAGTCATTTTTGGGATCCCGTTCTTTCGCTTCTGCGAAATGATTGCAGAAAACCATGAAGGGAGATTTTGTATATGTATACACGTCGCGCGCGTGAATTGCAAGGGACCGAGCACCGTCTACGCAACGCTCAAAAAGTTTCTTGAGGTCTGCCATCGTATCTTTCAACTTGTTAGTAGGCTTTAAAGTTTTTGTGCTATCTCTGCAGCGCGATAATGCAAAATAAACAACAATAGCTCCATCCTGCTCCATACTAAATCTCGCTTACGCTCGGCCGTGCACAACTCTACGTGGACATACGAAGCGATCTTGTCACCCAGACTATCTTGCCGCCCAGATAATGTTGAAGATACACAGTCATCATTTCAGCTCGCGGCAGAGGCATGCAGAGGCACATTTGGAACAGAGCCAACAACACCGGCGTTATTGAAAAGCTCTGAAGTAGAATGTTTGACCAGCACCGCTCAGCCGCGCTGCGCGCGTCTTCGCTCAATCAGCACCACGCCTGGCTCGTGATAGTCATACTACCAGCGACGGCTGACATCCCCCGATGGGGCGTTGCTGACTGTGCTGGTCGAGCTTTTCAATAACGCCACAACACCAGAACCTTTATATAGGCAATTGGGCTGAACTGCCTTCATATACGGTTTTTATACGGTTTTACACGTCCACGAACGCTTGTGAACAAATACATAAAGCCGATCAAAAAAGAGGTATTTTTATGGTCGTACTCGATTGGGGCGTATTTGTCGATTTTCTCATCGCCCTAGCGCTTGGCGCAATCATCGGCATGGAACGAGAGGTCGAGCAGCAGCGCAGTAAGATCGTCGATTTCGCTGGTCTGCGCACCTTCATATTTATAACAATGCAGGGGGCGCTCGCCGGGTACCTATCTACAGCGTTCTTTTCATCTTATACGTTCATCTACCTTGCGTTCTTTGGATTTACGCTCCTTGCTATTGCCTCTTACATCGTGCTTGCTTACTTACAAAAGAAAGCAGGAGCAACAACCGAAGTCACCGCAATTCTTGCATTTGTCATTGGAATCATGGTAATGGTAGGATTTCGGGACTTTGCGGTTGTCGTTACGGTTTTCATTGCCGTGTTCCTCGCGTTACGTCCTGAACTGCATGCAATCGCAAAGCGCATAGAGAAATCCGAGATCTTTGCTGGACTTGAGTTTGCTGTCATCTCGCTTGTTATCTTGCCTTTTCTTCCAAATTATAAATACTCTCCTCTCGACCTTCCAATCATTGCAAAACTCACCGAAGCAGTGCCTGGAATCCCTGTTGACGTTCTCGCTCAACTCAACGTGTTCAATCCATACAAGATATGGCTAATGGTAGTCTTAATTTCAGGCATTAGTTTTGTCGGGTATATCTTAAGTAAATTCATCGGCGCAGAAAAGGGCGTTGGACTAACCGGCCTCTTGGGTGGAATTGTGTCAAGCACAGCAGTCACAACATCGTTTACGGCAGAATCAAAAAAGATGCCGGCGATTGTCTATCCTTTCGTCCTTGGAGTAGTGATCGCGTGCTCAACGATGTTCTTTCGCGTGCTCTTAGAAGTTCTCATCGTGAATACGGCACTCTTTAAGTCGCTGGCGATCCCCATTCTTATGATGGGAATGACCGGATTTTTTGCAGCATTTGTAATCTATCGCAAACAAACCAAAGAACATGCAAAAGCAGTAGATATCGAAAGCCCCTTTGCGCTTATCCCGGCAATCAAGTTCGCGCTCTTCTTTGTCGCAGTCCTTGTTGTATCTAAGCTCGGTCAAATTCTTTTTGGCACCACAGGAGTCTTTGTAGCAAGTTTTCTATCAGGGCTTGCTGATGTTGACGCCATAACACTCTCCGTCGCGAACCTTGCGGCAGCAGGCGACATGACAACAAAGTCGGCAGTTATCGCCATCGTGATCGCGGTGTCAACAAATACCGCTGTAAAAGGCCTGCTCGCGTACTTCCTCGGTGCAAAAAAATTCGGTCGCGTGATCGCAGCTATCTTCTCCATTATTCTTGCCGTTGGAATTATTACAGCAGTTCTGGTTTAATCGTATTTGTTTAGCAGCGTCGCCACGCTGCGTCGCCACTGGCCCGCGAGCTAACGGCTTTCACATCGTCTCGTACGATTATCAGCTCATTATTTGATGATAATTGATGATAATCAGTTTTACGTGCGCAGCGAGCGTTGTGGCGACGCTTTGATTGAAGTAGCTAAACAAATAAGATTATCTTTTTATCGCGTCAGCTTTATCTTGTTTCCAATGCACAGATTAGAGTGAATGAGAGCGAGAAGAGAGAATAAGAGTAAGAAGAAAGAACAACAGTCACTGGCCTTTCTTCTTTTCCATATATCCACACGTTCCACACGTGTTTCGATCCTTGTGGCTTGCCATGAAGACTCCGGTCCCGCACTTCGGGCAGAAACGGTTCTTGCGTGTCAATGAATTGCCAGAAACCTGATATGCCTTGTATCTTTTACTTGTTCTCTTTACTTTTTTTGCTGCTGCACCTTTCTTTTCAGCCATGGTCACACCTGAGTATGCATTTATGCCTTCTTGTCTTCTGCAGGAGCCTCCGCATGCTTCTTGACGAGCTGCTTGTGCTCGATGCGGTTGAGCTCCGCAGGACTTGAGTATACATGCGCGATGACACGCGCATCCTGTGAGCCAAATTTAGTGTAAATGTGCTTGATGATAGTTAGATCCTTCTCAGCCTTGAGCTTTTGAGCAATCACGTCACGAAGTTCTTTTCGTGATGGAGTCTTTCCTTGAAATGACAGGTGCGCAGTGACTCGCTTACGCGCAAGCAATGGTGTTAGCCTTTCTTTTTCAACTTTGAGTTCCATACGATTCCCTCAGCACTTCCCAACGCGGCCGCGCGATCATCGGCACTTGATGGCGTACTCGCCCTTGGCAGTCACGCCGATCTTCTTCGCAATGTAAGATTTTGCAGGACTCGCAATGAAGATCTTGCCCTGCCAAGTATTCGTGAACTTATTGTCCTTACAGTTGGGACATTCGGACCCTTCAACAAACATCTTGCAATTCTTGCATACTTTCTTTTTTGACATGATGAATCACCAACGCCAGTTTATTTCGAACACACGTTTCGTTTACTTCTTTAGTTTTTCCTTCTTCTTTGTTTCTTTCTTAGAAGTGTCAGCGGATTCTTCAGTTTTTCCTTCCTTCTTGGGATTTTCTTTGTCTTCGTTAATCCATTCAAGCCGACCCAGGAATTCCTGACGCATCGTCAGACCAAGCTTTGGGCTCGCGACGTCCTTGAAGCTAATCGCGATAATTCGTGCACGGCATTTGTCGCCGACTTTTAGTACGCGTTTTGAGTCCTTCCCTGTCAACGTCTTCTCTTTTGCAAACGAGACAAAATCATCCATCGCCTGTGAGACATGAATCATACCCTCGATCGGACCAAGAGTCATGAAGGCGCCAAAGTCAGCAATGTCGCGGATCTTCCCTAAAACGATCTCCTGCATTTCAGGCTTGAATGTGAGAAGCTCAAAAGTACAATCAAAATATGCCGCGCCATCGCCAGGAATGATCTTGCCTTTTCTGATTTCAGTCACTCCTGCAACATCTATTACAACACCGATGTCTTTTGAGATGAAACCATCATACTTCTTCTTGATGCGATTGATGACCGCCTGATGTGTCGCGAGGCCAAAAAGCTTGGGAGGAACACGGATATAATCAGAGATGGTTGTACGATAAAACATGCAAAAACCCCGCAACGGTCGATTTGGCTCCTACAATAACGAAATTACGACTCATAGGAGCTTTAAATGCTTTTTCTGCCGTAAAACAATCAGCGGTATGTTCTTTTCCTTAAGTGCACTCTTTAAGGCCCTGTCCTGGGTTGCTACGATATAACCGCCTTGAAGTGCCTGTTTTTTGATGAGATTATCGACATTTAAATTCTTTTCTGTTTTTAAAGCAGGTATCTGTTTTGCCTTGATGAGGGCTTTTGCGAGCTTTGCAGCGGCTTTGTCAGCCCCGGAAGCTTCGCCTGAATTGATGATGCCCTCAAGTTCGTCCAGCGTCCTGTCAATGACGCAAAGATCATACTTTCCGGGCATGATGCGGTCGATCTCGCTGAATATGTCTACTTTGAATTGGCCGGGAATCAGGAGGAAATTGGTGTCAAGAATTACCTTCTGCCTGCCAGCGGTGTGCCTGTCCGTCATGAGGGCCTACTCACACGCTATAGTATTAATGTCTATCTGAGACTCCTGCTTTATCCTCAAGAAGGCGCATGGAAACCCTTTCGGAGGCAACGGGGGGCGACATTTTGCGTTTCGACACGAAAGTTTTAAATAGTATGTCTCAGTAATACTATTTTATGGCAAGCCAAAGCAAGGAAGAAAAAATACTCAATCTGATCCTGGGAAACAGCCCTCTCAAAGAGTGGCATTTCAATGAAATCGTCGGGGAAGCAAAAGTAACGAGAGCGGTTGCGAACAAATGGCTCAAGAGGTATGTCCAGGAAGGGCTGCTCAAGAAAATAAAGGAAAAAGGAAGATTCCCATATTTCACCGCTGGAAGCAATAACCCTTTCTACCACTCGCTGAAAAGAGTCTATGCCTTAGAACAACTTCATAAAAGCGGTCTTATTGCGAAGCTCTTATCGCTCAAGAACGCAAGAACCGTGATCATCTTTGGCAGCATCGCGCGTGGGGACTGGTACAATGATTCGGACATCGACATCTTCGTCTACGGTGACGCGGAAGATCTTGATACGACTGAATACGAGATTGCGCTTGGCAGAAACATCGAACTGCACATCTTTGCGGACAAAGAAGAGATCCGGAACGTAAAAACCGGACTGATCAAGAATATCATAAATGGGTACGTTGTGAAAGGACAGATCCAAGACATCGCAGAGGTCGCATCATGAAAACCACTATAGATGATCTTGACATGACATACCGCGTATGCATGAGCACTGGAAAATTCAAGGAGAAAACTCATGATGTCGAATTGATCAAGTCCCTCAAGTTTGTCGCCGAGAAAGGGCTTGCGTTCATCAAAAGCAAATCACGGGATATCCCAAAAGAGAGCACGGACTGGACTTTTGTATTCCGGGACTATTATGAATCTCTCCGCGGCCTTATAGAAGCCTATCTGCTTTTTGACGGCATCGAAGCAGACAGCCACCAATGCAAAAACGCATATCTTTGTTTTAAACATCCTGAACTCGATCTCGACTGGGCATTTCTCGAGACGATCCGGCTGAAAAGAAACGCCATCAATTACCGGGGGCACTTGCTCAAATACGACGACTGGAAAACGCTCAAGATGAAGTTTGAGCTGCACATCAGCGCGCTGAAGAAAGAAATCGAGCAGAAACTGGAGAAGGAATAATTTCTTGCATGGAAAGGCAGTTTTCCGCTAAACTGCTGCTGCCTTTTTACGTATGCGCCGCATACCGCTCCCACCAGTCACAAGTTGCCGTATGCAGATATACAAAAATCCCCTTTGTCCGATGTCAAGAAAAAGTATGGCTGAGAAAGCGCTCTTACCCTTTATTTTCTTGGATGTTAATTTAAAGGGTAAAGTTTAAATAGTCTGGATGGATTCGACCTGAACATGGCATACATATACAAAAAAAATATAGGTGGTAAAGACTATTATTATCTGAGAGTCTCTTCCAAGAAGGGGCCGAAATCACTGACAAAGGACATAGCATACTTAGGCGATGATCCGAACAAAATAAAAGAGAGACTGGAGAGATTACCGGCCAAACACTCAAAAGAGATCAGGAAGACATACAAGACAATAAATAAGTTTATCGAAGTGAATCGATACCTCAGCAGGATCCGCGAGACAAAACTCAAAGAAGATACGCACCTGAAAAGGGCAGACCTCGAAGAGATAGAAGCAGCCAAACTTCATTTTAACACGATCTTCAAAAGAAAAGACAGACTGACTCAAGAAGAGACTCTCAAACGATTTATAGTCGAGTTCGCATTCAACACGACAGCCATAGAAGGAAACACGATCACACTACAACAAGCGCACAGACTGCTTGTAGATAACCTCACACCAAAAAATAAGACGCTGCGAGAGATATACGATCTGCAGAACACAGACAAAGTCTTCACTGAAATATTCAATGACATGGAAAAAAAGGAGATAAACCATGAATTGATCCACAAAATGCACTCAGACTTGCTGCAGAATATAGACCAAAGACAAGGATACAGAAAAGAAGAAGTGAGAATATTCAAAATGAACTTCAGATCCACACCACACCAGTATATCTACACGGACATGAACATTCTTCTGGATTGGTACAGCAAGAACCAAAACAGACTCCACCCTCTCGCCCTCGCGGCAATATTTCACCACAAATTCGAGAAGATCCATCCATTCATGGATGGAAACGGCAGAACTGGAAGGATGCTGATGAACCTCATAATGCTCAATAACAGATACCCTCCAATAATCATCAAAAAGAAAAACAGGCAAGAGTACCTACAAGCCCTAAACAATGCAGACAAAGCAAAAACAACGGACGACCAGCAATACAAAAAGCTGATAGATATGACAGCACAAGAACTCACGAGCAGTTATTGGAACATATTCTTATGAGAAGAAACATAAAAAGTATCTGAAAAAATTATCTGTACTTCTCACGTATTGCTTCTTCAAATGCTGTAAGACCCGCTGGAGAGACGTGCTGCCTGCCAATCGCAAGAATATCTTCAAGTCTTGGTCCAACTACTGCCGCAGGAACTCTGTACGGGCTTTCTGAAGCGAAAAGCATATAAATAACCAATATCTTGGTTTATATTAACCAATAAAGTGGTTTGGTATGATTACTGAAAAACAGCTGAAAATGTTTGAAGTGTTTGCAAAGAAACCCTTTGCAGAGAACACGCGAAAAGAGATAAAGAATGAATCTAAAGAGAAGTCAAACAACGCCTTAGCTTTAGCAATAAATGCTTTGAAGAAAGAAGATGTTTTAATTGAAAAGAAAATAGGAAAATCAGGAATATTGACGCTTAATCTTGACCAGGACATGACTTTTTATTATCTTGCCTTGTGCAATAATAATAGGATTAATAATCTCGTTAAGCTTTCTTTAGAAACCCTAAAAAAAGAAATAACTGAAGAGACTCCTTTCTTCTCAATTGTAATTTTTGGCTCTTGTGCTGTTGGAGAGCAAAAAAAGGAATCCGATTTGGATATTGCTGTGTTCATTGAAAATGAAGATAATCGAAAAAGAATTGAAGCTTTGGCAAACAGCGCCAAATTGAAAAGCACACTTGAGATGGATATTCACGTCATACAAAAAAAGGAAATGCTTGAAATGCTGACAAGCAAAGAGGAAAATCTGGGAAAACAAATAGCAAGAAAACATCTGGCAATTCATAATCACAGAATATTTTATGAAATAATCAAAGAAGGCATACAACATGGATTTCGAGCATAAAGTTTACTTCGCAAGAGCGCAAAATGAATTGAACCTTTCGGGGATGGTACAAAAAATTAGTGATGACAAGAAGATGCAGGTCGAGATATTCGGGATGAAAGAGGATACATATTACAGCGCCGCAATCTCTCATGCGTATTATTCGATTTTCTATGCCGCAAAAACATATTTGCTTTTGAAAGGCATAAAAACTTCCGCTCCTGAAGAGCATAAGAAAACATTTGAAGAATTCTCAAAGCTCGTTGACAAAGGAACTGTGGATATAGAATTGCTGAAGATATACCAAAATATGCTTATGAAAGCAGACACTCTTCTGCACATATTTGAATTGGAGAAATGTAAACGAGGAAAATTCACATACAGGAGAATACCAGAGGCAAATCAGGAACCAGCACAAGAAAGCATAAATAACGCAAAAGTATTCTTCAATAATATATTCAGGCTATGTGAAAACAAAAGTGGGAGAAAATAACGAGTGAAACCCGAGCCAAACCCCATGATCCTGCGCAACTGCCGATATCTCATCACCCAGAACGCAAAGCGCGACATCTTTGAGCATATGGATATCGAGATCCAGGACAACACAATCAAGAGAATCGGCAAGAACATCGCGACCAAGTCTTCTGATAATTCTGGAGTTATTGACTGTTCTGAGCGGATCGTCATGCCCGGCCTTGTGAACACGCACACGCACTTAGGAATGCATTCGCTACGCGGGATTTGCGATGATGCTGAACTTCACGACTGGCTCTCAATCGTCACCAAAGCAGAAGATTCGCTTTCTGAAGATGACGTCCATGATAACACTGTTGACGGACTTGTCGAAGCACTGCGATTCGGAACAACAACGATCTACGATTCATTCAAATACCCCCGCGCGCGGGCGCGCGCCTTTGAAAAGATGGGCGCACGCGGACTCATCTCTGCATCCGTGTACAACAAAAAAGACCTCAAGGCAGCCGAACAATTCATTTCCACAATCAGGTCACCGCTGCTTCGGCCAGCCATAGCAGCGCACTCGATCTACAAAACCGAGGAAAGCGTGCTCAGAGGAGTCATCGCGGTCAGCGAAGACAAAAAGATTTTGCGCAGGATCCACGTCGGCGAAACACGCAAAGAACGTTTTGATATTCAACAACAAACAGAAAAACTCCCAATAGAGTATCTTGAATCTATAGGCTTTCTTGATCCAAAAGCTCTCTTGGTGCACTGCATCTGGATAACCAAAGGAGAGATTGGGCTCATCGGACACGCCGGGGCGAAAGTTTCACATAATCCCATCTCAAACATGAAGCTTGCATCGGGCGGGGTGATGCCGCTTGTCGAGATGCTGCACGAAAACGTGATTGTCGGTCTCGGAACCGACTCTGTAGCATCGAACAATAATCTTGATCTCTTCGAAGAGATAAAGCTCACACCGTTGCTTCACAAGCAGCATCGCTGGGATCCTAAAGTAATCACGCCGCAGCAGGCACTCGACATGGCGACGGTCAATGGAGCCGCGTGCCTGGGTCTTCCTGATGTTGGAAGCATCGAGGCTGGCAAGAAAGCGGATATCGTCACGCTCGACATCGGCAAACACATGAAACCGATCAACAATTTGTTGTCAAACATCGTCTACTGCGCGAATGGTAACGATGTGAACGATGTGATCATCGATGGAAAGGTGGTGATGAGAAACAAAGAATTGCAAAAGAGTTGATGCATCATGCCTGCTCTGCAAAGAAAAATTGAAGCGGTCATCTTTGACCTGTACGATACGCTCATCTACTTATCGAGACCGACTGATCCTTATGCTGCGCTGTTTGCAGCTCTCGGCATTCACGATATGCATGAAGCAGCGCGGCTGGCACTGACAGAACCCATCAAAGATTTTTCAGACCTTGCCTCCAAACTGAGACCCGGTCATTCGATCGACATCCAGTCCTGTGAACAGCAACTCTCTTTGGAACTTGCAAGCGCAGCACTCTTTCCTGAAACACAAGACAGTCTCATAAGACTTCGCAATGAAGGCTATCGCACGGGCGTGATTTCAAACCTTTCCTCACCACACAAATCTCCATTCTTTGATCTTGGCCTTGACAAACTTGTGGACTCGTACCTATTCTCCTGTGATGAGGGCATCAAGAAACCGGATCGGGAGATCTATCAGCGGATGCTCAAGCGGCTGAACGTCTCTCCAGATCGGGCGCTTATGGTTGGCGACAGCCTGTACTGTGATGTGTTTGGACCGCAAAGTGTAGGGATTGATGCTATCTTGCTCGATAGGCGCAACGATTCAACAGAACCAAGAAAGATTCAGAATCTGCAGAAAATCTTCCGATGCCTGTAATCACTTCTGCCGTCTACGCTGTTCGACATTCTATCACTTTATCCCCGCTGCTTTCCCATCGAGTTTCCACGCAGGATCAATCGGCACGTTCATGTGCCTGAACACCGTAGGAGCGATATCGACTTGCGTCGGTGGCGGCGCGATTGCTCCACGCACTGCAGCGCTTCCCCGTGCAATATAGAAAATCGTTTTCTCTTCAGGACTCTGTCCACCATGACCTGTGCCACGCCCTCCGTGATCTGTCGTCGCCAGCACGAGCCAATCCTCATGAGAATACTGCTTACGATCGTGTAATGCCCGCATGATTTGACCAATCTCATCATCGACACGTTCGATCGCACGCACATACTCTCGCACGGTCGAATGGAATCCGTATTGATGACCCGTTTCGTCCACATCCGCAAAGTAGACGAACAAAACATCGGGATCTTGATCTCGAAGAATCTTTACTGCATCCTGTGTGACAAGTTCGTCACCCTTGTCTTGCCACGCGTGATGGATCCTCTTATCTGCAGTTGTGATGATGTGATCGTGAATGGGCTTCCAAGAGACGATGGAAACAGTGTAGAGCTCCGGTCTCACTTCTTCCAATCTTGCAAAAAGACTTGGGTACTCATCATACTTGGAGCCTTTGAATGAATTATCCTTCACACCGTGCTTGTGCTCCCACACGCCCAGCAGTATGTTCGACCAGCCTGGACCACTCATGGTGTATTTTCCTGCCTGCGCCTTACCACTGTACGCTCCTTCGTTGATGAGGCGGTCGATGTTCGGCGTGTCTGCAACTTCTAGCGCGTCTGGTCGAAGGCCGTCGATACCAATGAGTAACACTTTCTCAAGGTCTGGTTTGCTGTCGTCCGAATCTGTCGATGCTGCAGATTTCTTGTGCGGGTTCTCCCGCAGCGGCTTCAGTGGTTCAAAAGTCACCGAAGGTTTGTGCACGCAGGTCAACAACCCCATACCTGCAGCAGTCAGAACGCCCGCCTTCAAGAACTGTCGACGATCAATGGGAAGAAGGGACCGATCCATACTGCGTCTCAGGACGAAACGCGTCAAGATGCTACATTAAAGCTCTTTCTTCAATTTCACTCAAATACTCGGTGAGAACGCTTACCACTGATTTTTTGCGGTAAAGAATTTATCTTTTTCTTCTCTTGAACATCGACTTCGAAAATCTTCAGCACTCCTGTGTGTTCATCTTCCATGATCTTCTCAGCCGATCTGATCGCAAGACGCCGCTGAAAGATTGGGCCATCAAGAACGAATGATTCGTACTCTCCACCTTCTCCTGCGACATGCAGCCCGAGTTTCTGATGCAACTTTTTGAGATCCTCGATTGCCAGCTTATCGATTCGTCTTCCTAACCATGAGACGTCAAGGCCGTCCGCAGCGATGCTTTGGACGATAATCTCAAAACCGCAATTGATCATCTCAGCGAGCAGGCGATCCTGATCCTTGTGCCACAGCGGAGCAAATGTCTTGAGCCCCACATCTTCACAAATCCTGTTCACCCGCTCATGCTGATAATCAGACGCGAGCGCTCCCACGACGAGTCCTTCGACCTTTGCGTGCCTCCGCGCTTGCATAAGCGCATCTTTTAGATCCTTGAGCTCCTCCTCTTTCTTTCCTGAGGTCTTGTGCGTGATGATGGGAATTCCCATGGCCTGCGCCTGCAGCACTGTAAGATGGATGTTGGGCGTGTGAAACATCCAGGAATCTTGTGCCGTAGGTACAAGCGTCACAAGGCAACGCACGTCCCACCCTTGCTGCAGTGCCCAATAGCATGAGAAAACCGAGTCCTTGCCGCCAGAAAACAACACAGCAACATTCATTTTTCAGACAACTTCTTCTTTTTTCCTTCAGAAAGAGGCACGTTCTTTTGGATCAAAACAGAACTCTTATCCGACGTGATAACGACTTCATCTCCGTTTTTGAAATCCGCGATTTTTGAAACAATCTCGGGCAAAATGATCCGATTATCATCTTTGCGTTCAACTGTTGAAATGATTGACTTGCTTGCAAGCAGACGAGGCATCCCAAGTTTTGATATCATCCACTGCGTGCGTGAGGAAACCGCCTCTTGCTTGAAACGCATTGTCTCTTCATACAGGAACTTTGCAAGCTTTTCTGCAACAGGAATCCCTGTAGCATTCGTGATCCCCTGGAGGCCGGGGCTAAGGTTCACCTCGATCACCAGCGGCCCGTTTTTTGAGGGCAATATGTCAATCGCGCAAATTTCCGCGTGGACAACGTGCGCGACCTTGATCGCGAGTTCCTGCACGCCTTTATCGATCTTGATCGGCTTGCCAGACCCGCCTGCATGGATGTTCGCGCGCTTCTCATCCGCTGTGGCCTGGCGCTGCATCGCGGCAATAACCTCGTCTCCTATCACGATCGCGCGAATGTCCTTTCCTTCTGTTTCAACGTACTCTTGAATAATAACCGGCTGGCGCAACACCATCAGCGCATCAAGCATTGATGACGCAGAACTGAATGAATCCGCAAACATCACGCCTTTTCCCTGCGTGCCGTGAGGAAACTTCATCACAAGGGGATAATCCGCCTTCTCAAGAATCTGCTTTGCGCCCTCAGAACTCGACGACACATACGTTTCAGGCATAGGAATCTGGTGCTGTTGCAACGCAAGGTGTGTTAACAGCTTATCGTGGCCGGTGCTGAATGCATTCGGCGTGATTGGCATGTACACATTGTCTGCAAGAACTGTCGCGATCGACTGCAACAACTGCATGTACTTGAATGAACCTTTGAGATAAACGCAGTCGTACTCCTTAATTGGTTTGCCTTCATAGTATACTTCGGCTTTCTTGGAACCGAGATCAACCTCAATAGAACGGAGATCAAGATGATCAGCCACATCAAAATACTTCCTGAGCGCTTCGTGCGTCCATTGTGAACTTACGCTTCCCAAACTGATGATTGCTGCTTTCATCAATGAACCTTTTTTGATCTTCGCTGCTCGTGTCTAAAAGTCAATTCACCGACGGAGGTTCTTTGACAGGATCGATTAAAAATCCTTCATTGAGCACATTCTGCCCGATGAGTACCCGGTATTTCAAGTTCCCACGGTCCGCAAGCGTGAACTCGCGCTTAATCTCCTTTCCGGCGAGGATGATCTTTGCCTGCACAACTGGACGCAGACCAGAGCCTGTCGCTGAACGGACCATCTTTGTCTTTAAGATGGGACCTAGCGACAGCTCAGCGGCGAGCTTGATGTCGATTGAGCTCTTGGTAGCGCCGGTGTCGATTCTAGCGAGCACTTCCTTCTGGCTTTTCGCCCCGACGACGATCACAGGTTCGATAAGCCCGATGATGGTCTTGTTCTTGTACTCGACAGTGATATTGTCGCGGGATCTTCCGAGCATATTCATCACGTTTTACAATTGATCGCGTAGCATCTTATCTTTTGTATTATTGTTTCTTGTGTTCTTTGAGCGCTTGGCGTATTTCCTTCTTGAGAGATGCCTCCTGCTCTTCTACCGAAAGCTCAATTGGTTTCATTGTTGGGAATGGCAATACGTCCCGAAGCGATGACTGCTGTGTGAGAAGAAGGATCATACGATCAATACCGATGCCCATGCCGCCCGTTGGGGTCATGCCGACCTCGATCGCATTCACGAAGTCAGCATCCATGGGATGGCGCTCTTCTGCACCTGCACGCAATTCCTTTGACTGTTCTTCAAGAAGTTTGCGCTGCACGACCGGATCATTCAGTTCTGAATAACCGTTGCCAAGCTCCCAGCCATTGATGTATGGCTCAACTTTTTCGATCAATTCTGGATCGCCACGCTTGCATTTGCACAAGGGCGATACTTCCTTGGGATAATCGATAACAAATGTCGGCTGGATAAGCTTCGATTCGCATAGCTCTTCAAAGAGACGGGCGATCGCAAGACCGCGCATGAATTTGCCACGATATTCAATATTGTATCCCGTCAGCAAATCCAGCAATTCCTGATCGTTCAACTTGTCGACATCAATCTGCGCATGCTCAACCAGCGATTGTTTGACGGTGACGCGCTTCCAGGGAGATTTTAATTCAATGCGCTTTCCTTCATACTCGATTTGCGTCTTTCCCGAAACCCTCATCGCAACATATTCAAACAACTGTTCGGTGAGCCGCATCATCTCATGATAGTCAACATATGACTGATAGAACTCCATCATCGTAAATTCAGGATTGTGCGTTTTGTCCACACCCTCGTTACGGAAGTTCTTGCAGATCGTGTACACTTTTTCATACCCGCCGACGACAAGCCGTTTGAGGAAGAGCTCTGGAGAGATTGAAAGATATAAATCCATGTTCCATGCATTGATGTGCGTCACGAACGGCTTTGCTTCAGCACCGCCGTAAACGGTCTGCAATATCGGAGTCTCTACCTCAAGAAAACCTTTGCCGTCCATGAATTCCCTAACGGCCTTGAGGATCTGTGAACGCTTGACGAATACCTCTTTAACCTGCGGGTTCATGATCAAATCAACATACCGCTGGCGATACCGCAGTTCAATGTCTTGCAGACCATGATACTTCTCCGGTAGCGGCCGTATCGATTTGCACAGCATCTCAAATGATGAAACCAGAATAGTCACTTCACCAGTTTTCGTCTTAAACATCGTTCCCTCGACACCGACAATATCGCCGACGTCAGCGAGGCGAAGAACATCATAGACATTCGCACCAACCGCGTCCTCGCGAAGATAAATTTGAATCTTTCCTGTTCCATCCTGCAGGTGCGCAAAGCCGGCTTTGCCCATCTTGCGAAGTCCCACAACGCGACCCGCGACTTTCACCACGTCTGTTGTTTTTTCTTCAGCAGCAATACTTCCATACCTTTCAAGAAGATAGTTTGCATTATGTGTTTTTCCAAACTCGTACGGGTACGGTTCAATGCCTTTTGAGCGCAGTTCGTCAACCTTCCGCAAGCGCTCTGCAACCAAACGGTGCTCAGGTTTTTCCGGCGTATCCGGCAATTTGTCTTCGCTTTTCATGGCTTCCGCCAAAGCCGCGCGACGTATATAAAGATTGTGGTGCATTAGGTTCTGTAGAAAATCTGTATTTGTTCAGCTCTTATGCTCACAACGCCGCTCACGACGCCCGCCATTTCCAGTCTTATTTCTTGATGTGACTTTGTTTTTTTGTGAATAATCATTCCTGCGCCGCCAGACACCCTTCAGCGTACATATACGCTGGCAACATGAGGCGACCTTCGCTTCGCTGCGGTCATCTTCGAAATAATCATACGGAAGTATTTTGAGGAAACCTGTCTGGCGGCGGACTACGTAGGACATCTGACAGGGTTCCCAAATACTCTTGATTTACTAAATCTGAAAATTGAGGTCTTTATCAAGCGAATCAAGATCGCTCGTATCAAGATCCTGATCCAATGAATCAATACCCGCGATATCAGATTCAATCGTAGAAACTGACTTTTCGGTGCTGACTGTTGGAGTCACTAGTTGCGCAGCACTCCCGCC
>JACQXV010000335.1 GCA_016208715.1 Candidatus Woesearchaeota archaeon
GAAGCCGCTCGGCGGGAGTTACGATCTGGAAATTGAAAACGGTTATCCCGCCATGATCAACGACGAGGGCGTGTGTCAGGTGATCGAAAACGCCGCGCGCGATCTATTGGGCGAGAAAGGGTTAGGCACTTCCATCGCCACAATGGGCGGCGAAGATTTTAGCTACATGACGCGCCAAGCGGCGGGCGCAATGTTCAGTTTAGGCACGCGCGCCCCCGGCACACCCTCGCGCTACGTCCACACGCCGATCTTCGACATTGATGAAGACTCGCTGCCCATCGGCGCGGCAGTGTTGGCAGAGACGGCGATGAGGTTGTTGAAAGATAGGGATCAGGGATAATCTCACATGATGCATCGGATCGAACAACATCTTCGCTCCAGCGCCACAGTTCTCAAAATAATTGCTATCGGCAGTTTGGTTTGCATCGCCTTCGTGTTACGCCTTTGGGGTTTAGACAACGGGTTGCCCTTTGCTCAAATGCCGGATGAAAGCGCAGACATCACCACATCGCTTCAAATTGCGTCCGGAAAGCAGCCGACATATCTTTATCATCGCGTTGGATGGCCAGTATTCCAATTACCAATGCATGCCTTGCATTTTGCAGTGAAAGCCGCAACGACCCCTGGCTTCGGCTTAAGTGACTTTCAAGATCATTTCTATAGAAATCGCTGGACATTTATCTATTCAGCCCGATTACTGGTCGCGCTTGTCAGTTCACTAAGCATCGTTTTTGCGTTTGGCTTAGGACGCGCTCTCTGTGACGATGATCGTGGCGGCTATGTAATGGCTTTGCTATTCTGCGGGCACGCCTGGTTCAACTATATTACACACACCGCGCTACCAGATGGTTTTGCGTTCAGTTGGATTATCGTCGCTTTGTTTGCCTCCGCAATGATCGCCAAGACAGGACAACGCTGGGCATATCTACTTGCTGGCGCCAGCGTTGCGGTTGTGACGTTGGCACGTTTGCAAGCATTTACTATCTTCATACCAGTAGGTTTAGCTCACATCATTTTCTGGTTCCAAACACGCGAACGCACGCGTATATTATTGTTCACGCGTTGGCTGTGGTCATTTGGCGCATTCATTGTTGTTCAAATTTTTCTTAATCCTTTTATTGTACTCAACTTCTCCGGCACAGTAGCCGATGTGCAATCTATTACCAGTCAATATAGTAGTGATAGCTTAACCTCAAGCATTCAATACGCCCTTCAGAATTTCCCTTTCCCAATCATATTAGCTCGCCCTTATATTTTAGCTGCCGCCGTCATAGGGTTAGGATACGCAATGGTTCGCCGCAATTGGACAGCGCTCTCTATTGCTTTGTTTGGAATCGTTTTTGGTGCCAGCATAATTGGGCGGCGCTATCCTACGCCTAATTTCTTTCTGCCATTTGCAGCTTCGGCACTTGCGCTTGCCGGTTTTGGACTCGCCAACCTTGTTGCATCTCACCAAAAAGTTATGAAACTCTTTGGCTTTGGTGCGCTTATAGTCATAGTCGGGATAAGTTTTACCGAAAGCGGGCAAGTCAGTCAGATATTGGCTCATCCCAATACGCGCATGGCAGCGTACTCATGGATAACTCAAAACATCAAAACAGGCAGCAGAATCCTTATTGGCGAGCCGATAGTCTATAGCGTGCCATTATTTCGCACCAAGGAAAGCATACGACGAATGGCTGCGGATACGCCCGTTTCAATATCGCCGTCGATGGAATGGCAGCTAACTGCACCTCCAATAAAAGAACCGCCATTTAACTTGTATGCCTACGAATATCAATCACAAATTACCGACGAAAGAGCGCTAACAAGTTTCGTAAAAAAACATAACATCGAATACATCGTCGAAGCGGATTATTGTGCTGGTGGATATAGTTTTTCGTCGGGGAGTTCTATTGAGTTCCCGGTGATCCCTGTGGAGTATCGTAAAGAGCTTATACTCGAAACCGTGTTCTCCCCATTTGCTCAACCCGATTGCGCCGAGCACGTCCCCGAGCGATTACATCTTCAACGGATGAATCTAAGCATTTGGAATAGTGTGGGACCTGTAATACGAATCTATCGCGTGCCACAAAATTGAGAAACGTGGATCGCCAAAAATTCTACATGAAGCATTTTGGAATTTGGGTTTTTGGTTTTTGGATTTCTAGTTTGGCTTGCAACCTCTCCTCCACGGTGTCGCCGACTCTGCCACCTCAACTCACTGCCACCCCTAACCGCTTCCCCACCCTTCCGCCAACTTCTACGCCTCAACCACCTATCGCCCTCACGCCGCGCTTCACACAAACCACCTTAACCGCTAGCGCGCAACCACCGAACAACCCAACTGCTACCCCCACCCAATTACCAATTACTAATTACTCATCGGGTCACATCGTTTTCACTTGCTTCGTTGATGGCTTCGATAACATCTGCCTTATGGATGGTGACGGCAA
>JACQXV010000336.1 GCA_016208715.1 Candidatus Woesearchaeota archaeon
GATGATGCCGTATCTCGTTGGTTACGGAGGCGGGAAAAAGGGCACAAGCTGTGCAGTGTGTCATGAGGGAAACCCGGCAGCGACGACTAAAAACAGCGCCCACAAAGGACTTTTGCCAGATCCGGGAAATATGTGGGTGGTGGGTAAAGGCAAAGGCTGCGGCAAATGCCACAGCCAGAAACATGCACTCACCTCAATTATGGCTCAGCCTCTGCCGGAACCGGCGGGCGGATCGCTCATGGAAAGGACATCTTTTGCCACTGATCCGAGCGGGAAAACGGGTTCCAATCACGTCTATCGATTGCAAAGGGCGCTTGTATCTTTGGAGTATGGCAAGGTTTCCCATACCCTGAGTTCCAATGGCATAGTGCCAAAGAGCGAATATACCTATTGTAATTTTGATATGGATGACCCCGACGGCGCAGTGCCTGATGCCGGCGCTGAGAAGTATAAAGCCTGGATTAAGAAAGCCATCGAATCGGGCTATATACAGAGAAAGTCATTTGCCCGGGGATTGCCGGATTTTAAAGAGGCGCTCAAGTTGTGGAATGACCCCGAAAAGGCCGCTTTTGCCGATTATTACAGAAAAGAATGCGGGAGATGCCACGTCTGGATGGAGGGCAGGAGGGAGCGAGGCGACATTCGCGGGGGAGGGTGCACATCATGCCATGTCCTCTATACAAACAATGGCTATTATGAAGGAAGTGATCCAACTATACCAAAAAACACAAAATCCCATCCGTATAAACACGAGATTACCACAAGGATTCCTGCTTCTCAATGTGCGCACTGCCACACCCGCGGCAAAAGGATCGGGACGACTTTTGCTGGTATTTTTGAATATGATTACAAGAGCAATCATAAGGCCACTCCATTAAACGAAAAAGGAGAGTATCAGGAACAACTTTACACAAAAGACTATTTGCACATTCGGGGAGACATCCATTTTGAGAAAGGTGTGGAATGTATAGATTGTCATACCTCTATTGATGTCCATGGCGATGGCAACATCTATCCAACAACACTCTATCAGGTGGAAATCCAGTGTTATGACTGTCACGGAACTCCGGATAAATATCCATGGGAACTACCGG
The DNA here is from genome assembly GCA_016208715.1 of Candidatus Woesearchaeota archaeon. Lineage (GTDB taxonomy): Archaea > Nanobdellota > Nanobdellia > Woesearchaeales > UBA11576 > JACQX01. The sequence continues at coordinate 1,095 of JACQXV010000336.1, forward strand.
TAGGTTATGGTACACCTGTCATATTGGACGGAGATCGTGGTGTTTACAGAACTGACAAAAAAGAGTATCTGCTCAGCAGTCGTGGAAATCCCCGTAGAAATCTTGTTAAGCAAGGGGATGGCGTTACCTTAATAAGTTTTTATTCCGGTAAAGAGCACGCAGTACCGCTTCTTAAAACAATAAATACACAAAATACGTGGAAGACAAAGGCAGGAATGGTGGCCATGTCAACCGTTTCTCAACATATCGAAAAACTCGAGTGTTATACCTGTCACTCTCTATGGGCGCCGCAGTGTTATGGCTGTCATATAAAGCATGACCGGAGGGGGAATGATACCGATTGGTTGTTATCAGCAAAGAATCGTGATCCAATTACAGGTAAACAGCGGCTTACGGTATCGTCCGGAAAGAGCGAGGAAAACAGGAGTTTTATGCGATGGGAGGAACCCATGCTCGGTGTAAATCTGAAAGGGAAGGTATCGCCTGTGGTTCCCGGCTGCCAGGTGGTATTTACGTACGTGGACGAAGAAGGTAAAGTGAGGGTGTATAACAAAATCAATAAAACTATGGACGGGTTAAATGCGCCTACCCTGGCTCCATTGCAGCCACATTCAAATACTATTCCAGCCCGTACCTGCGAAAGCTGCCATACAAATCCCAAGTCCGTAGGCTATGGCACCGCAAATTCAAGAAGCCAGAAAGCTTTACAACAGGATGAACCCGTGTTTGTGAATATGGGAAAGGGATTTTTTGGGGATATTCCGGGTTCTCAATCAAGCAGATGGCAGATACCTGCAATTACTCTGTTTCCTTACACCTTTGATCAACTGATTACCCGAAGCGGTAATCAGGTTCAGAACATGCCGCGAATACAAGACAGGCCGCTGAATACGAATGAAAGGGGCAAGGTAGAGAGAGAGGGTATTTGTATTGCCTGTCATAAAAATTACAACACGCCTTTATGGGAAGAAATTAAGAGAAAATACGGAAACGCCCTTACACCGGAAGATCATGACAGGATAGTTGAAAGCGCCTTAAAGGCTATGGTAAAATAACC
>JACQXV010000337.1 GCA_016208715.1 Candidatus Woesearchaeota archaeon
AATTGTTCGGGAGCAGATCTCCGTCCAACCGGGCGGCCATGGAGGATCCGACGATTACGATTCGGTATTCCTGCTTTGAATAGATATATTCCTGAGCCCGGACAACATTCTGCTGCCACTGTTTTTTGGAAAAAAACAGCGGTGAAACAAAATGTACAAACAGGTTGTAGAAGAAAAAAAGAAGAGCGGTTACCAGGATGCATTTTTTGATCATCGTAGCGCCATTCGTCAGAATTGAAAATAAATGAAGGTGGTCGACGAACCACTGTTTGTTAGAATTAGGAAAAACAAGACGCCATAGAAGAATCTGGGTGGCTGATTGACTCAAGTGCCCCCAAGGTGTAGTGTTGGTTGTATGAAAGCAACGATTGACACCCCTTATCCTCGGACGTTCGAGGAGTTTCTTGACTGGTTTTCGGTAGAGGAAGACTGTACATCTTATCTGGAGTGGATTAGATGGCCAGATGGTTTTGTCTGCCCAGAATGTGGTGGCACTAAAGCATGGCACACAGATCGTGGGCTGTGGCATTGCCAGGGATGTCGACGGCAAAGTTCGGTGACGGCTGGGACGGTTTTTGAAGGCAGTCGCAAGCCATTGCGTTTGTGGTTTCACGTCATGTGGCTCATGATGGCTCAAAAGACAGGTTTGAGTGCCAAGAATCTTTGTGACACTTACGGTTTCGGGAGCTATCAAACTGCTTGGGGTTGGTTGCAGAAGCTTCGGAGTGTCATGATACGAGCTGGTCGGGAACGTCTGACTGGCCGTGTCGAAGTGGACGAAACCTATATCGGTGGACAAAAAGAAGGAACACGAGGACGAGGAGCAGAGGGGAAAACATTGGTTCTTGTTGCTGTAGAAGGAGAAGCAAAGAGAAAACTTGGAAGGGTTCGTTTTCGTTGCGTCACGACCTTTGATCGGGATACCGTCGAATCTTTTGTTCAAGACTATGTCGAAATCGGCACAATGGTTATCACTGACGGCCTGCAAGTCTACGACAATCTCAACGCCGCCGGATTCGACCACCACCCTCATGTAATCACCACAGGGGGTGAAACTGCGCGTCGGGAACTCGACCATGTCCATCTAGTAATCTCCCTGCTTAAGCGATGGTTGGGTGGCACCCACCAAGGTGCCGTCACCCCCTCTCATCTGCAAGCATATCTCGATGAATTCTCTTTCCGATTCAACCGCCGCCTCTCTCAGCATCGCGGCAAGCTCTTCTTCCGTCTTATGCAACAAGCTGTAATTACCCGCCCCCCACCGGTCAAGGCGCTGTATGTATCGAAACCACAACCTATTGGGGCTACTTGAGTAAGTCAGCTACCCAGTTAAACAATAGGCCCAACGGAAACTGTAATGGTCAAGGAAAAACGGACACAAAATCAAGCCACCTTTAAATGTTAGCATTACAGATTTCTATAATGCCTTCTGCACAAAAAATGGTATTGTTACACGAGGTAATACA
>JACQXV010000338.1 GCA_016208715.1 Candidatus Woesearchaeota archaeon
ATGTCCCAGGCGGATTCGGAGAAGAAGTATTGAAGCTTTTGGTAATTGACGTTGGTTTTTCTGGAGATGGCGGATAAGTTCAGACGTTTGTAATCATGGAACATGCCGTAGACCAATGAGCGCAGGGCGGACATTTGGGTGTTGGTAAAAAGAGGTTGGAAGTTGGCAAGGAATTGGTCGATAAAACGTAATGAGCCGTTAAAATTGGTCATAGAGCGTTGCTCCTTGGGTGGCGGGTTGCGGGGGATTTGCATGTGATTAGAATAGCAGAGTTTACGACGAGGAATCAATAGAAAATCATAAAAATTTGATACAACGCATTGGAATTACGTAAGTTATGGAGCCGCAGAATTTACGTAAAAACAGTTTTCAAAATACACAGAGAAAAAATAGTTTTTAACAAAGTACAGTAAAGCGACATATGGTAGAATGGCATTCCAAAGAAAGGGGATGCCATGCGAGCGATTAAAATACATGGAACAACGAAAAAGATTAAACGACTGGTTGATCTCAGCAAGCAAGCCTTGCGAGACGGGGCCTATCGGGTGGCTGCCCGACTGCATGCCGTGGCGCTCAATATGGAAGGCAAGACAGCACCTGAAATCGCAGAGCTTCTTAAAGTTCATCGTTCGAAAGTTTGCTTGTGGTTGTGCCGTTGGCAAGAAGACGGTATCCCGGGGATGCTGGAAGGGCACAGGCCGGGACGCCCGGAGCGTCTTTCTGAAGAACAACACCAAACTCTTGCAGACATTCTCGACAGCGGCCCCGTGGCCTATGGATTCCATTCTGGCGTCTGGACTTGTCCAATGGTTTGCCGGGTCATTGAAGAAGAATTTTCCGTTTGTTACCATTCTGCCCATGTCTCCCGTATCCTTCATGAACTTCAATTTTCTGTTCAGCGGCCTAAAAAAATACTTGCTCGGGCCGATAAAACGCTTCAATCACGATGGGTTCGTTATCAATATCCCGACGTTAAAAAAAAGCCAAAAGCGAGAAAGCGGCCATCTTATTCGAAGACGAAGCCAGTTTCCGGCAAGACCCAACCCTCCACCAGACATGGGCAAGGGTAGGCTGCCAGCCGGAAATCCCCAGCATGGGACAACGCAACACTCTCAAAATCTTTGGAACCATCGAATTATACCGGGCTCGATTTCTTTACCATTTTCAGGAAGTCTTCAACGCCCAGACATATATTCATTATCTCGAGAAAATTCTGCGCAGTTACTTCCCTCAAAAAATTTATCTTATTCAGGACAACGCCTCTTATCACAAAGACCGGACCGTGTGGGATTGGTTCCGCGATCATCGCAAACATATCGAAGTCTTCAATCTCCCGGCCTATTCTCCCGACCTCAACGCCCTGGAGAGAATTTGGCATCATACCCGGCTTTGCGGAACGCACAACAGATATTTCGCAACGCAATTAGAATTGCGCTCAACTTTAACATCGACCTTTCGCAGCATTCAGCACAATCCACAACAAGTCCTGGGCTATCTTCGCCCTTATCAATAAACTTATGTCGCTTTATTTATGCAAGGCTATATAGCACCCAAAGATAAAAAGGTAAGTGATAAAAATGGTCAATAATATTTGGGACATGAATGGTCACGGTCGGGTTGCAGGTTATGCACGGGTTAGCACCGACGCTCAGCTAAAGAATTATTCTCCTGAAATCCGAACGGAGGCGTATGAAAAAGACAAGAAGCGCTATGGCTGGGTTGATTTACGGCTGATGCTTGAAAGCGGGACAGGAACTTCTATAATTGAGAGACC
>JACQXV010000339.1 GCA_016208715.1 Candidatus Woesearchaeota archaeon
AGATTTGGATGAGCCACGAAGCCAGAGTCCGTATGCCTACGCGTGGAACAATCCGGTTTGGTACGACGATCCCACCGGGATGATGGTGCAAGGGCCTGGGACACAGGAAGGAAAGGTTGACCGGCCTTACTTCGATCCGTATGTGATAACCACGGCAGAAGGTGACCGAATTGGAGTCCGGATTTTGGGGGATGATGAAGAACTTGACCCGGATCCGAATGGAAGTCGAACGCCAACCTTCACCAAACACAACCCGCAACTCAATGGGGTGACAACCGAACCCAGGGAAGCATCAACCCAACCAACCAAACCCAAACCACCGAAGGAATCAATTTCCACTCAGCCGGGCTATTCGCCACCGGCGAACAGTTCTGATAGTGGCAGCGGTCAGGCTGGACCACCTCCCGGCGCCCGGGGATTTCATGGAGCAAGTGGGGAATATGCCAACAGTGTTCCAACCTGGGCCAGACCAGTGGTGGACCTGGCCGGGTATGCTTATGTTGCTGGATATGCCCTGGTGACCGCCCCAGCCCGGCTGGCCCGTGGTGTGATCAATTTTGCGGACAACTTCTCCCGGATGGATTGGGAGCAGCGAACCTTAACCGTCACTCAAATTCTGTACCAGGTCAGCTTGCAATTCAGCGTCCAGGGAATGGTGAAATCCTGGCTGAACCAGGCCCAGTCATATTGGGATTATGCCAATGATCCGTTCGCTCACCAGTGGGCGGCCTGGAATTACATCACCAGTGGTGGGACGGATGGTTTGGCCTACCAGACGGGTGATTTTATCGGGACCAATCTCACCATTGGGGCAATTACTGGTGCTGCTGGTGCTCCTTTTGCTGGTGGTGGAGGGGTGACTTCGATCTTTAATGGGGAAACGGTTCCGTGGAGAAAGTCTTTGATTCCACTTGATGATCCACTGATCGATAACAACATTTTGACTTGGATTGCAAATAAGGAACCATCGGCGATTGCGTTTGCTAACCAGTATAAAAATAAGTTGAGTATCAACCGCACTATTGTCAAAGAATTCCTTCATAAAAATACAGGCCATACTGTTCCGCAACTAAGACAAATCATGCAAGACCATGGAATTCAGTTAATTCCCTCTGCAACCAGAGCAGAGGCAACCGCTTTACTTCCAGCTATGGGAAAAACTGCTTTAAATAATGATCGGATTTTAGTTGCAACAGCCCATAAGTACGGAATTCGGTTTGCGACAAGTGATTATGATGCTTTGAATGCAGCAAGACGACTTGGAGTGGATGTAAGGGGATGGCGGGTGATAGATAATGGAACTGCTGCTCCCTGGTATGCCTCAGTAAAAAATAAATTAAAATCTCAGGGGGTAAAGAATCCTGAACTGTTCATTGGTCCCGAAAATCCCTGGTAACAGGTTGTGAGGTGAAGATGACTAAGTATTCAATGGATCTTCCTCAATTACTTTCATTAGCGCCAGAAGGGAGTGAGGAAAGAAAATTTTGGCAATGTATTTTTGAAATATTAGAAGCTCTAAATTTGCCAAAAAACCAAATCAATGGAATTGCTGTAATTTTTGCATTAGAGCTTGCAGAGATAATTTTTAATGATGGTAGGCACTTAGGTGGAGTGGGTATGAGTGGAGGTATTGAAGATCTATGCACTGTTGTGGCTGTAGTCTTTTCTGCTGTAAATCCTGACCCAACCTATTGGAAATCAAAATACCCTAGTGAGATTGGGAATCCTGATGTTCAAGAAGTAGCTTACGAAATAAACCAGAAAATCCAAAATTTGAACATTGTGGATAAGTTTATTCCTTGGATTGAATGTGGAAGCAACAAAATATCCCCAAACTCATGAGTTGTCATAAATGCTGTCCTCCGGGTTGTCCCACACCCTGGTGGTTGGTCTAACCCTTCTCACCCATATGATCCTAATGGCGGTTATTTTGGAAAATGAGGAGGGGTTGTGACATTGGATGAATTGACCCAGTATATTGAACTAAGTCGGGATCGACGTATTGTGATTGATGTTCAAATCCCGTCATCCTACAGGA
>JACQXV010000340.1 GCA_016208715.1 Candidatus Woesearchaeota archaeon
AACAACGTGGACCATTGCGCGAGATTATGCCATGCCTCGACCGTGGTCGGTCTTGCCGCGACTTTCGGTTCGGGGGCCATGACAAATTCGATAAACGAATTTGAAGACGCGGAAGTCATACTTATTACCGGTTCCGACACTACCGCGCAGCACCCCTTGATAGGTTCGCGTATAGTTAAGGCGGTAAAGGATAATCGGGCCAAACTTATAGTCATAGACCCGCGAGAAATTGAACTAGCGAAATACGCGGTTATCCACGCGAGGCAAAAAAACGGCACCGATGTCGCCTGGATCAACGGCGTTATCAACGTGATAATTTCCGAGGGTTTACATGACAAAAAGTTTATTGACGAGAGGACTGAAGGGTTTGAGGCGTTAAAAGACCTGGTTAAAGAGTATACCCCGGAACATGTCGAGAAAATAACCAGTATTCCCAAGGACAAACTCATAGAGATAGCCCGTATTTACGCCAAGGCGCGGCACGCCATGATCGTTTATTCCATGGGTATTACCCAGCACACAACCGGAGTGGATAATGTCAAGTCTTTGGCCAACCTGGCGATGGTGACCGGCCATATAGGGTTCACTTCGTGCGGCGTTAATCCTTTAAGAGGGCAAAATAACGTCCAAGGATCGTGCGATGTGGGGGCTCTGCCGAATCTCTTTTCGGGATATCAACCTGTGGCGGACGAGAATGTAAGGAAGAAATTTGAGACAGTCTGGGGCGTCCAAGAATTACCAGCGAAGCCCGGCCTTACGGTCACGGAGATTATGAATTCAGTCGGTAACGGCAACATCAAGGGCCTTTACATCATGGGCGAAAATCCGGTCATAAGCGATCCGGACTCAAACCATGTCAGGGAATGTTTAAGTAAAGCCGAGTTTTTGGTCGTGCAGGATATATTCATGACCGATACGGCGGAATATGCCGATGTTGTTCTGCCAAGCGCGAGTTTCGCCGAAAAAGACGGCACATTCACGAATACCGAAAGGCGCGTAGAGAGAATAAGAAAAGCCATTGAACCGCCGCAAGAGACAAAGGCGGATTGGCAGATACTTTCCGAAGTAGCGAGGAAAATGGGTTATAACAAGATGGATTATAAACATCCTTCCGAGATCATGGCCGAAATAGCCAGCCTCACTCCGATATACGCGGGCATAAATTATGAGCGTTTGGATCCATACGGGATCCAGTGGCCTTGCCCCACTAAAGATCATCCGGGGACGCCTATCCTGCATAAAGAGAAATTTACGAGGGGTAAGGGCGCTTTTACGCCGCGGCCGTACATACCACCGGCGGAACAGACGGATGATGAGTATAATTTTGTATTGTCAACAGGCCGGGTTTATTGGCATTGGCATACCAGGACCATGACCAATAGGACCTCCACTCTTGAAAGAGAGGCGCCCGAGGCTTTTGTGGAAATAAATCACGAAGACGCGAAAGAATTAGGGATAAGGGACAACCAAGTAATAAAAGTGACTTCCCGCAGGGGGACTATTTCGCTGAAGGCGCGTGTGGGGCATAAAGTGGTAAGGGGGTCGCTTTTTATACCATTTCACTTTAGAGAGGCCGCGGCGAATATGTTAACGATCGCGGCCGTCGATCCCATAGCTAAGATCCCTGAATATAAAGTTTGCGCGGTAAAGGTAGAGAAAATATGAAAACTAAAACGATAACGAAGAAAAATATAAAGGGCCTGTTGAAAGCGGCGGTTGAAGAATGGGATGTCTACACGCCTTTAAGAAATTCAGGCGGCGATATTTGGTTTGACGTTCTTCCTAAACACGGCAAACCTTTGGATGAGGCTTTGGATAATGTTGTTTTAGGGGATGTCGATACCGTTATTTCCCCCAAGGATATATTTTTCCCCCAACTGGAATCGATGTTTGAGTATTCAAAGGGAGAGATCAGCGAGGTAGTGGAATCTTCCCCAAAGTTGTTATTCGGAGTCGCGCCTTGCGACTTGCAAGGAATACTTTTTAGCGACGCTTTTTATAAACGTAACTTCGAGGATAAATATTATTTAAGCCGTATCAAAGACAGGTTTATCGTTGTTAAGGGCTGCAATACCCCGCCCAGGGCTACGTGTTTTTGCGTGTCAGCGAAAACAGGTCCGTTTGCCGCGGGCGGCTACGATCTGCAGTTGATAGAAGGGGCAGACGCGTATTTTGTGGAAGTAGGGTCAAAAAAAGGCGAAGGTTTTATCAAAAAGCATGAAAAGTTCTTTGAAGACTGCCCGGGTGACGCGAAAGAGAGCCTTGAGGCAATTAAATCAAAAGCGGCCGGAGCCGTTGATCTGAAAGTGGATTTTCAAAAAGCCCTGGACATGATGAGTAAAGATAATTTTGTCCCGGAAGAAAACTATAAGCGGATAGGGGAAAGGTGTATCTACTGCGGGGCCTGCCTTTACACCTGTCCTACATGCACGTGTTTTAACGTGTTTGATAACGTCAAGGATGAAACAACGGGCCAGCGCGTGAGGACTTGGGACGCCTGCGTCTTTGAAGGGTATACGCGCGAAACGAGCGGGCATAACCCGCGAAAAGAAAAATGGCAAAGGACATCGAGAAGGTATGAGCACAAGCTGAAATATGATCACCGGCTTACCGGGATGTCGGGCTGTGTGGCCTGCGGGCGCTGTCTTGCCAGCTGTCCCGTGGAGATAGGTATTTCTAAGTTTATTCAGGAGATAACTGAAAAAAGAAAGATAATGTGACGGGACAGGAGAGGCGCGGTCATAAGGATGAAAAACGAATATATACCACACGCGGCGGTTATAGAGGATGTTAGGAAAGAAACCTTTGACACGAAAACTTTCCGTGTACGATTTAAGGACACGAAATATGCCAACGGTTTTGAATATAAACAAGGCCAATTTATGGAGATATCGGTGATGGGCGCGGGAGAAGCGCCGATCTCGATAACCTCTTCGCCTTCCCGAAAGGGCTTCTTGGAATTCACCATCCGGGCCGCCGGGAAAGTAACTAAAGCTATACATGGACTTACTAAAGGCGACATTATTTATTTGAGAGGGCCTTATGGGAATTCGTTCCCCTTTGACGAGATCAAAGGGAAAAATATTTATTTTATTGCCGGTGGTATCGGGTTAGCCCCTTTAAGGAGTTTGATAAATATGGTGTTCGACCATAGAAAAGATTTTAAGCATATTAAAGTCTTGTACGGGGCAAAGACACCTGATGAATTGTGTTTCAAAGACGAGCTTGAGGCCTGGAAAAAGATACGGGATACGGAAGTTTGGATGACCGTGGACAGGCCCTGCGACGGTTGGGGGTGCAGGATAGGCGTTGTCACGGAACTGTGGAAAGACACGCACATCCATCATGAGAACGCCGTTTCGATAGTTTGCGGTCCGCCCATTATGATGAAATTCGTGACAGCGAAACTTGTGGAATCAGGATTTAAGGACGAGGAAATCATAATGACGCTCGAACGCTATATGAAGTGCGGGATCGGCAAATGTGGGCACTGTAATATAGGGGAAAAGTTTGTTTGTGTGGACGGTCCGGTGTTTAATTACGCCGAGGCGCGGCAGCTTCCTCATAAGGAAAATGTTTTTTGAGCGGTAAGATGGAAAATAAGTTTTTCGGGATAAGCGCCGCGATACTGGCCGGCGGGAAAAATTCGAGGATGTCCGGCGAGAACAAGGCTTTCATCCGAATAGGGCAACGCCCTATTATCGAGGTAGTAATAAAAATTTTAGAGGGGATCTTTGAAGAGATCATTCTGGTTACGAATTCCCCGGAAGAGTATAAAGCGTACGAAAAAAGGGCTACTGTTTGCCGGGATATCGTGAAAAACACCGGCCCTTTGGGCGGGATATATTCCGCTTTATCAACCGCGAAAGAGGAGGCGGTTTTTTTTGTGGCATGCGATATGCCATTTTTGCATAACG
>JACQXV010000341.1 GCA_016208715.1 Candidatus Woesearchaeota archaeon
CAACGAAACGCGCTTAAGCGCGTTTAGCGTAGCAGGCGTTGAATTCATTCAACGCCACAAGCGCGTAACGGCAGGGAGTTAAAAAATGTCTCACACACATTCGGATTGCTACTTCTGCGGCGGAGAAGTCGAAGAGCAACTCTTGTCCCGCGAGATTTGGCGCGATGGACAGCTCATCATTATTCAAGATGTGCCAACAGGCGTTTGCACTCAATGTGGCGAGAAGTTTATTCACGCCAGCGTTGCTAAATCACTTGATAAAATTTTGGCGGGAAATACATGTCCGCAAAAAACCATTCACGTTCCGGTATACGCATTTGCATAAAGATTGAGAAACACCTGGACGCAAAGACTTCCGAAGTCTCCAAGACTTCGGAAGTCTGCTATACCACATTTGCCCCTTCACCCACTTTCCGTATAATATCCGTCAGTGGAAAACACGATTTTGATTTTCTCGTATTCCGCCACATCAATCCTTAATTCGTTAGTCGGCCTATCAAGCGCATACCCGTGTGAAGAAACGAACGTAGGAAACAACCAATGAATTCGAAACTCTATCACGCCACACGGTCGTTTACATCCCGATTCTATGAAACCGAACATGACTTACAGCAGATGCAGGGTTTGCTGATGGAGGCTCGTTCGCGTACCGATGACTGGCACTATGCACACGTTGGCGAATTGCTGTTTGGATTCTTTATGGTGACTTGCCATTTAAATCCAAAAGAATATATTCGTCTTTGGCACGATGATAATAAGTTGGTTGGCTATGCCATTTTGGGCGAAGACCCATCTTTTGATTTCCAAGTATTACCAGAGTATGAGTGGTGCGGCATTGAGACTGAGGCAATGTTATGGGCAGAAACACGTATAGCCGAGCTTCGCAAACACAATGCAAAACAATGGAGTGGTAATTTTATGTCTGGTGCTCGGCAGGACAATGCAAAACGTATCGCGTTCCTCGAGAAACACGGGTTCCGACTCGGTGGCGAGTTTTCCGAAGTCAATATGTTACGCTCATTGGATGAGCCGATTTCCGAAGTCGTGATACCTGCTGGATGTCAAGTGCGCTCCATTGTCGGTGCTAGCGAAATTTCAAACCGTGCCGAAGCCTATCGCGAGGTGTGGCATTCGTGGACGGTTGGAAATGTCAGTGATGACGATTACGCGTACTTTATGCGGTTGCCAGGCTACCATCGCAATCTTGACGTAGTTGCAGTCGCACCTGATGGTGTCATTGCTGCATACGTGAATGGCTGGATTGACACACTCAACCAGATTGGCGACTTCGGTCCAGTAGGAGCCCGTCTGGCTTATCGTCGGCAAGGACTGACGCGTGCAGTGCTACTTGAATGTTTACGTCGGATGCAGGCACGCGGGATGAACCGCGTATGTGTCTCTACTGGTGTTTCGAATACGCCAGCAATGCGACTCTATGAATCGGTTGGTTTTAAAATTGTGAATAAATATCTTGAGTATGTAAAAACGGAATGAGAGAAAGACAAAGAGCGGGCTAACAAAGCGTGCCGCAAACCGTTGATCAAATCA
>JACQXV010000109.1 GCA_016208715.1 Candidatus Woesearchaeota archaeon
CAGATATTGAGCGCCTGGGAGCAGATCAAGGCGCAAAAAGATAAAGCAAAACAAGAAGAGATGCTTACGGATTTTGTCGCTAAATATAACAGAAGCGTAGAGGGATGGCAGTATATCTTGGCGTTGTTAGGAATAGAGAAGAAAGTAATCATAGTTTATAATCAAAATAGAGCAGATAAGAACCTTAACGGCGAAACCAGGACAAAGACTTTACAGCTTACCAGAAGCACTTTCTTGCCTGAAGTCCCCGGCATTATCAGTGATACTAAAGTTTACGCTAAATTAGAAGTGGTTGAAATTAACGCCGGCCAACTGGGCAAAGAGGTAGAAAAGTTAAGAGGCGAAGATGTTTGGGTAACTACTGATCTGGATTATTTTGCGCTGCGTCAGGTTGATGCTGCTACGCAGAAATATATAGAAGAAAGCGCCCGGCAGGGAGACCAGACAGCAATAAAAGCCGCAAGGGCGCTGATTTATAATCCTAGCGGAGCCGAAAGAGATACGCAAGTAAAAGAAATTTTAGCCAAACTGCAAGGATTAAAAGGCAGGGCGAAGATTTTAGGAATTACCATTGCCCGCTCCCCTGATTTTACGCATCCGGAACATGTTAAAGATGCGGAGAAGGCGGTTAAAGAAGGCTTCAGAAAGGCGTATTCTTCTTCCTCTGTGCTTAAGAGAGGGAAAAATGTACGCTCGGATTATTTTGAGAGCGTTTTTGGGCCGGTTACAGCCTCTTCTTTGGCAACAAAAGAGGCTTTCGCGGATAAGGTAAAAGAAATTAACCAGCAAGTATCGGAAAGCGTCAATTTGGAAGAAAAGAGGTTATATCATGTAACCTCTACCCAGAATATCGAAGATATATTTGCAAAAGGCCTGCAGCCTATAGATGGGGGCGTTTGGTTTAACGATTCAAGGAGGCGTTTTGGCAGGTGGTTCTATGAGGGTAAAGTTTCTGTAGTGCTAAGAGTGTTCAAGACAGACCTAAGTCCAGATTTGTTAAAGGAAGAAGGGGAAGGCTGGAAGTACGCAAATGAAATAGAGCCGTATAATATAGAGTTTTATCATCCAATAACTAAAGAATTGGTAGCGTTAAAGGCTTACGAACATGATTTAGGCGTCTTTAATTTACCTTCTGAAAAAGATAATTGGCTCTGGCAGGAGGCAAATTCCTTATCTAAAGATGAAATCACTTCTTCAATTAAGGCTATAAGAGAAGGGATTGCCAAAGATTCGTTTGCCGCCAGGGCTCCTCTGCCATATTTTAATGTTGGAGGGAATCTTAATAACCTTAAGCAAATAGGCTATGATTTGGAGGCAGATGAAACCTAAATTTGTCGGGCAGTGGGCTCCTTCCGCGAAAGAGGTTAAACCTGAATCAGAGGCCAGCTTCTTTAGTCTATTAGGCGCGTTGCCCTCTGCGCTGCGCAGTAACCTAGAGGCTACGCCGGAGTTCAAGTCACTGATGACATCGTCGCCGTTTAATAAAGAGGCTCCTTCGTCTGACAATGAGCCTTATAACCGGCAGCAGCCATTGTTCCCAGCCGGTCCCAGCCAGCAATTGCCGATTAATAGTAATAATATAGGCACCCAGGTTCCGTCATTATTTAGAGGTATTATGTCTTTATTAGGAGCAGGATCGTCTATTCTCATGCCTCGTCCGGCTTATGCCAGCGAAGTCTTTGCGCACGATAAGATAACTCAAGTGGCAGGCAGTGAGCTTGTCGCAAGAGCCGGCCCCAGGTTTGTCGCGGCTGGCGTTCGCCCAACGCCAGGTCGTGGCAACAGACAAGAGGGCAAAAATATTGCAGGTTCAGCTTCTGTAGTTATCGCAGAAGGCGAATCTGAAACCATCGGTGACAAAGTAGTAACAGGTGTAGTTGGCAACAGCAACACCCAGGGTTCTCGCAGTGCATCTGAAAAAGATGCAAGGCAAGAAGGTTCCAGAAGTGCAACCCAAGGAACCGGAAGCGCCAAAGGTGTAGCAGGTTCTGGAAACGGAACCAGTGGTTCCAGCAGTGCGGCTGTTAATGGCAAAAGGGTAGCAATACCTGAATTAGAAGATATACGCAGATACGCGCTTTCATACAATATAAATTCTTCTAATCCGCAAGTCAGACAGCCCGATTCTACCGGTCCGCCTGCCGTAAAAGAGCTAGGTGGCCTTTTTGTTTCCAAAAATCCTTCCTTAAAATCCGTACCCCGTACCCCGTACCCCGTACTTATAATTAACTCATTAACCCAACCGCAAGCCTTAATCCTTACCGTGGCAGGTGGCTTAGGCTTAGCGGTTAAAGTTGTATATGGGGGCGATGCAAGAGCCGCATACCTCCGTAGCGGACTGACCCCTCTTGCAGCCCCCATTACAACTATATCCCGTAATTTAAACAGCGTATCGATAAATTTAACCCAGCCGTTAACCGGACCTTCCGTGGCAGGAATTCCGGTTGCGGCTATTGTTCTAAATGGGGGCGATGTACCGCTTATGGATACGTTCCTACCTATAGGACAAGCAGGTTACTATTATAATCAGGCAAATTTAACCCAGCCGTTAACCGGACCTTCCGTGGCAGGAATTCCGGTTGCGGCTATTGTTCTAAATGGGGGCGATGTAAGAGCCGCATACCTCCGTAGCGGACTGACCCCTCTTGCAGCCCCCATTAGAACAAATAAAGATGGAGGTGTAAAATGGTTATTAATTATCAGGAATTGGAATTTGACCACCTTGTCATCTTCGAGAAAGATAGTACTATCTTTGCCGCAGCAAGAGAGAACGGCACCAGCCATATCAGAATCTTCCTTGTCAATGATTCTACCGGCAACGTCTATACCAGAAACGGCCGCGCAGATTCTTGGGAAGAGCTTCTTGGTTCTAGCCGTGACAGCATTATCGCCCGCATTATCGCCGCAAGGAATAGGAATATTCCCATCTACAGGATTAACGGAGCCAGCCCCCAGGCGCAATAGCGGCCTTGGGGCTTCTTCTTCTATTCCAGCCGAAAGCTATAATTTGGCAAGCGATCTGCTCTGGGCAACCAAGATATTAGCTATTTTCATCTTTCTGCCCGTTGTATCTTTTGCCTTGCTTGTGATTCTGCAGAAAGTCACAGGTGAGGACAAAAGGCAAGACAGCATGACTTTAAGAGACATGGAGCAAAAGGATTATTTGGCCGCAACCTTGTTTCTTTTATATATCGTTGTTGGCGGTTTAGGGTTAAGCCATGCTGTCGGTTTTGAATTTCCGGTTATTATAGGGATGAGCTTCTATTACCTTGTAAAACTTTTAAGGGATATCAAAAAGAATGATAAGGCATTCAAGGATTCGGTTTATTCTAAGCCGACAATTCTATCAGCCGTATTAACGTTAGTAACTTTTTATGTCAGCAACGGCTTCCATCATGCCTTAAAAGCATCCCAGTACATGGCGTTTGTTTTGATTAACAACCACCTGAATGATTTTCTGGCTGTCCCGTTATTCGTCCTGCTTACGCCAGTTGCGATCGTGGCAGTGGAAAGCCTGATGAATAACCGCCGCGCAGCCCCGGATGTGGCTAATGAGATAAAATTTGTGCTTGGTTCGGCAACAAGATTGATAAAGATTGTTCTCTTCTGGGCCCTCTTTCTTTCTGTGATCGAAGTTGTAAAGGCGCACTCGGACATCTGGGATATCGTGGCATATTTTGCCGGCGGCTTGTCATTCGTGCCGGTCCTGTACACAAAATATCCGGATACAAAGAAAAACAGGTTTAGCGCAAACAGGTATAAAACAGGCAGCCGCAGGCATAGCAGCTCTTCCATATTAACCGAAGAGATAGCCGCAGAAATCAAGGACATTATAAAAATAACCGAAGGGCTTATCGTGGTATTAAGCAAAGCCAAAGGGTTTACCCCGGAAGAGGTAAAGGCCGCGTATTTATTGAGCAGCAGGATAAATAGCAAGGGCAGCGATATAATTTGCGGGATTAAGAGGCTGGAAAAAGAAAAAGCAATCAGCCCGGATGAAAAAATAATCCTGGTCAACAAGTTAACCGCTATTGGATTATTCGCTTGGCAGGTCTACCAATATGATTACGCAACTTTAATTAACCTGGCAGAGTCTAAGGATACTGCCCGGCTCATAGAGAACAGTGTTATCAAACCGCTGAAAAAATTAGTAATAAGGATAGCATCTTCTTCGCTGAATGAAGGCCGCAGGGAATTCCTGAAGTTTGCAGTAACCGGAATTGCGGCGCTGTTTGCCGAAGGATGCGCTGTTTCGAATTG
>JACQXV010000342.1 GCA_016208715.1 Candidatus Woesearchaeota archaeon
CAAGAAAACATCAAGTCTTTGGCCGCTGAGACCTGGGAGCAAATGAACCGGGTCATAATAGGGCATGCCAAAGAAGAAAAGGTCGAGACGGGGAGAGAAGTCCGGATCGATTGCACGGTCGTGGAGAGCAACATCCATCACCCGACGGATTCGACTCTGTTGTGGGATGTTGTCCGGGTCCTCACTCGGCTCCTCATCGCCGCCGGGGAGTTGGGAGTCACGGGGTTCTGTTTTCAAGACCACAGCCGCCGCGCCAAACGCCGAATGCTGGGCATCCTGAACGCCAAAACAGAAAAGGCTCGCAAGAAGCTTTACGCGGATCTGCTCAAAGTGGCGGAAAAAGTGAGGGGCTACGCCGAAAGGGCTCTGCCCTGCATAGATGCGTATAAGCCCGGCTCTTTGGAGGAACTGCTGGAACAGGCGCGTATTTTTGATGACATTCAACACTATCTGCCCCTGGCCGAGCAGGTGATCTCTCAAACAAGAAGGCGGGTAATGGACGGGGAAAGCGTTCCCGCATCCGAGAAACTGGTTTCCATCTTCGAACCTCATACGGACATCATCATCAAAGATCGGCGTGACACCCATTTCGGTCATAAAATCTGCCTCACCGGCGGGCGCTCCAACTTGATCCTCGATTGCGTAGTGCTCAAGGGCAATCCGGCGGACAGCGAGTTGTCGCAAACCATGCTTGAACGCCAGAAAGACATCTGGGGTCGCCCTCCGCTCAAAGCGGCTCTGGATGGCGGTTTTGCTTCCAAAGACAATGTCAGGAAAGCCAAAGAGCTTGGCGTCAAGGACATCTGCTTTGCCAAAAGACGCGGAATCAAGGTAACGGACATGTGCCGAAGTCCCTATGTGCACCAACGTCTCAGGAATTTTCGAGCCGGCATCGAGTCGGGAATATCCTGGCTCAAACGCTGTTTTGGGTTAGATCGCTGCAACTGGCAAGGGTGGCGCTCCTTCCGGAGCTACGTGTGGGCGTCGATCGTTTCGGCCAACCTGCTCACGCTTGCCAGGCCGAGTACCGCGGAATAACCCGCGGGAGAAACATGGTTACTGCTCATGCATGGAGCATCCCAGGATACGTGTGTCATCATAACCACCCGTATCGACGAATAAAGCCGGAAAGCATCGGCACAGCCAATAGAATACTCTATGTGGCCGGCAACCACCGATCCCGACCCCAATTATAAGTCCGAAATCGGGTCTTTATGGACAGACACTAAGTATTGGCTGAGACATTGCCTTCCTGTAATAATTATTCTGTACGATCCTGAACTAGGCAATTTATATTGGCAAAGCATTGAACATGAAACAGCTATAAGTACGGGCAAGAAATGGAAAATTCGAATTCCAAAAAGCAATATTATAACAAATGACACTTTTACTGATTTTTTTGCTTTAACTCAACCCTCGCCATATATACAAAGATATAATAAATTGCTGTTAGATCGAAACTGGATAAGTCTGCTTACAAATGATGAAGTTGTGTATGTAGAATTTGAAGATTGGATCAATAAATCATTGCCTAGATTTCAAATTCGGATTGGGTGCACCACTAATAATGATATAGCAGAAGAAACGTGGCCTACAATGTATGGTCCAGGTGTTTCTATTGAAGAAGCGATAGATTATGCTATTCCTTGGGCTGATTACGAAACTGATCCAATTGCACATGAAGCATTTATGGAATCCAAATGGTATGGGGAAGCTGTTCTAAGATATGATAAAGAATACGATCAACCCATTTCCTCTATACC
>JACQXV010000110.1 GCA_016208715.1 Candidatus Woesearchaeota archaeon
TGATGGGGATATAATCGTGGATGAGTTTGCTATACAAGTTGTCGAGGGGTGCGCTTCTAATCCGCAGTGTTACATGGTTCTTGCTTGTGGCTTGGTTCAACTGCGGCGTAAAGACTTCCGAAGTCTCGCAGACTTCGGAAGTCTGAAAGGTCAACCTCATGGAAACATCAAAATCCTCTTCTAATCCCTACGTCTACGATAAGCCTGTGACAGGCGATAAGTTTTTTGGACGAGAGAATGAGATTCAACAGATTGAGAAGGCCTTGAATGAAACGAAGGGTGGGATCGTGATATTGGGTCAACACCGAATTGGTAAAACCTCTCTTTTGTTTGAGTTAAATAATCGGCTAGACGTCAATCAATTCGTAACGATACATTTTGATTTTCTGACTCTTGGCGGATCGCCTGCTGAAATATGGTCAGGGATGGCGAAACAAATCGCGCGCCAACCGATGATGAACCCTTCCGTTTCAGAAGACAAGAACTCCCAACAAAGAATACCCACACCCCCTCCCACTTTTTTTGATGATGAGGGAATTCGTTTTCAAAGAGAGTTTCTTCAGGAAGTCTACAATGTGTTACCTTCGCCTAGCCAACGTCTAATTCTTTTGATTGAATACTTCGACGTTGTGTTGTCTTCACTCGGCTTTGAGAACCAACGCAATCCAGTTCTTCAAGCTCTGATTCGCATATCAAACGAAGAGCGGAGAACGGTGATTATATTCGCGGGGATGAGGGAAAGCGGCAAGTGGGAAGTAGAATTCCGCGATTTATTAACTCAGGGGCAAGTATTTAACCTTTCCGTATTGAATCGCGAATCAGCAACGCGACTCATTACTTCGCTATCCGAAAATATTCGCTATGGTCCATCGGCAATTGAGCGCATCTTTGCGTTGACTAACGGACATCCCTATTTCACTCAACTCCTCTGCTCGAAAGTTTTTGATGCTGCTCGCGCTTCGTCAACGGCAGATGTACTTTCAGTGCCTCAAACCCTTGTCGATTCGGTTGTGCCTGATGTGTTGCGAGAAGGCGAGACTGTTTTTGAAAGGATGTGGGAAAGTGTTTCGTCTCATGAGCGCCCTGTGATGTCTGCTCTTACAGAACTGATGATTAAAGAAGAGCCGTCTCTAATTTTTGACCGCTTACATAGTCGGAAACAAGATATTCCGTTCGATCAACTGACAACATTATTGAAAAATCTTGTCGAGATGCAGTTGCTTGAAGAAGTACGTGGTAATTTTGGTTTCCTTATCCCTCTCTTCGGTCTGTGGGTCAAAGAGCGCAAACCCCTCCAACAAACCATCGAAGAATCTAAAGCGCAAGAAAGCGCTCAACAAAAAGAAGAACGCAACGAAATCCTCGTCAACTTCGCCCTCAATGATCGCCCTGTGGGTGAAGACAAATTGGGTTACGACGATTATGCGAAAGCGTTTGCCCAAGTGTTGGCAAATCCCGATACCAAGACTCCGTTGAAAAGGGATTGGGGGTGAAGGATTATCACGATTTTCATTTTGTCCACTTCAACGCTTGGGTGTATTCGGGTAGTGAGAATTTGTGGGCGGGGTTGGTCACTAAACTGTATAGCGAAGTGGAAAAAGTATTTAGCGTGTTTAAATTTAGCTACCTTAGCTATCTTTTGCTATTTGATAATTTAGGAAACAGATTCCGTAAATATGTACGTTTGTTGGCAACGTTTGGGCTGCCTGCTTTGTTGTTGGGTCTTTTGTTTAATTACACTGCATGGCAAGAGAACTTTAATACATGGCGTGACACATTGACCATTCTAGGCAACACAGCGTTTAGTTGGACAACATTGGTTGCATTGTTGCCATTACTCAAGACTTTTCGTGATTTACTTTTCGCCCCATCAGAACAATTGGCAAATTTTTCCTCGCGCAAAGATTTTCGTGACAAGATCGGTTTCATGGCAGACATCAAAACGGAGATCGGACGCATAGGAAAAATGTTGAATGCGGGCAAAGGCGGCAGACCCGTGCGCTTCGTGATGTTCATTGACGATCTGGATCGCTGCCCACCAGCGAAGGCGGTTGAGGTGCTTGAGGCGATCATGCTCTTGCTCGCCGACGACGACGGCATACCGTTCATTATTTTCTTGGGCATTGATGCGCGCGTGATTGTGAAAGCGATTGAAGAGCGTTATGGCAAAGTGTTAACGGATGCGGGCATCACGGGTTACGAATATCTCGACAAGATCGTGCAGATTCCGTTTCGCATCCCACCGGCGAATGAAACGGCGTTGAAGAAGTATGTAGAGTCGTTGTTGTGGAGGAGTGATAAGGAAAGAAAAGAGGCGAAGGAAAGGGAAGAAAAGGAAAGAAAGGAAAAAGAGGAAAGGGAGCAGAAGGAGATAAAGGGAAGGGCGCAAGAGGTGAAGCAGGGAGTTGTAGCGAAGATCGAATCGGGTGAGGCGGGCGCGGGTGCGGCGGCAAAGAGCCAAACACAAGCGGAGGGTGAGGGCGCGGTGGCGGCATCACCTGATCAAAATCTGCCAGCCCAAAGTGATCAGGCTGCGCGTGAGTCGTCAAAAATTCCGCAGGTCAAGATTCAATCTGTTGAAGTGCCGTTCAAAGAGGAAGAGCAAACGGCGTTCAAA
>JACQXV010000111.1 GCA_016208715.1 Candidatus Woesearchaeota archaeon
CTCCAACTTTGACGCCACAAATGAACTGATTTGCTGCAAAAATCAAGGAATAACCTGAATTTTCTTGAGAAAACGCGGAAATCTTTGCTTCTGTCAAACGCCATTTTTCAGTGAAATAATCAAGAAACTGTCAAACTTGGGTTCCAGATCAACAGGGTCACGAAGATCGACGACAACTTTCCCTGTTACTGCATCCACTATCTCATCAATCACAATCCAACCCCCGAACGAAAAATAAGAAAGTAAATAAAAGAAAAAAAATGATCAGAACAAGTCTGTCAGCTTACGACCGCTGCGCGCTGCAGGTTCTGCGCCTGCGGGTGTGCCTCCTCGAGCAGGTTCGCGATACGGTGCTCCAGTCTCTGTGACAGCATAGCATCCCTTCGCTGTGACTGTGACAGGATATTTCTCAGGATGCTCGATATAAGCATCAGCATTCACCTTCGCCTTAGAAAGCGCAGATGCGAAAGCAGCAGCATAGTCAGTGGATGGTTTTCCGGTGTATTTCTTTCTACACTTGCCAGTCACAGTGACTTCATAGTTCACAACCATATAATCAATATCAATATTCGTTACGCCTGCCTTTTCAGCAGCACGAACAAGTTTCGCCATCGCCGCACCAGGCGTAACTTCCTGAGCCATCAATTCTTTTGTCGCTTTTGTCGCCATTGTCTATACCTCTCAAATCTGTTGAACTCTCTGTCACGCTGTGACTGCAACGGGAGAAAGAGGCGGGTTTTTATAGTTTGCTGTGGGCATTAATAAAGAAGAAGCAGCTGCCACGTAGAATATCTTAGTCACCTGTCAACAAGATCAACACATAACGACGAGTGACAGGGTTCCCAAAAATGATTTCCGTTTGTATATCCTGAAGGTGATCGAAGGTCGCCTGATACTGCCTGTGCGTACATCAGAGATGTGTGGAAACGCCAGTGACCACATATGCGCTGCAGGGATGTCATGAGTCGAAGGATGGATTTATCAGCAACAAAGCCCAAGATTTGACAAGGCGGAGGTGCTGATTGTACCGGTCGTGCTCTTGATGCTGTGAATGTAATTGCCTGTGGCGGAAATTGTGCCTACAAAACTTTCTGCATAATAAAAACTTTCTGCATAATAGAATCATCCGCGCTTGATCATGTCGATCTCAGGCACACAGAGCCAGGCAGACATAAGACCAAAACCTTTCTTATCGATGTCAAACGGCTTGACAGTCTCTACATTGCGAAGAAAGACAAGGATGCAGTACCGCTTATCTTTCACACGTCGTGCAAAAGAAGCAGTGTCAGAGATGCCAATAGCAGAACCGTACTTCTCAAGCAGATCAGTTATCTTCTGACTTGACAGATCATCAAACTGCATCACCTTCTCAACACGCGACTTGACAGTGACTGGACTTCCAGAATCCTTGAAATATACTGTCTCTCCTTTGACGATGCGCCCGTATGGCACGACCTTTGAAGAATACCAACGTGACTCGATAGTCTTCTCTCCACTCACGATCTTTGGCAGGAGGCCCCAGGACTTCCTGAGTATGGCGACGTGGTCCATACAGCAAAAAACAGCCTCAAGGTTTAAAAACCCTTCCACACTAAGGCGTTATTGAAAAGCTCGACCAGCACAGTCAGCACCACCGCCTTTCTGCGAGAGATAGAAACTAGAACAGTGATGCTGACAGGGGGGACGCCCCATCGGGGGATGTCAGCCGTCGCTGGTAGTATGACTATCACGAGCCAGGCGTGGTGCTGATTGAGCGAACACGCGCGCAGCGCGGCTGAGCGGTGCTGGTCAAACATTCCTACTTCAGAGCTTTTCAATAACGTCCACACTAAAGAAGAGCATGAAATCCGAAAAATCCGAATCACGCTATGCACGACAGGAAGCACTGCGATCGATCGGCAAAGAAGGACAGAAGAAGATACGCAAAGCCACCGCAGCGATAGCAGGATGCGGAGCGCTCGGATCAGTCAGCGCAGAACTCCTATGCAGAGCAGGGATCGGAAGGCTCATCCTCATAGACCATGATGTTGTGGATCTGACTAACCTGCAGAGACAAGCTCTCTTCAACGAAGCTGACGTAGGCAAGACAAAAGTCGCGGCGTTGAGCGATCACCTCAAGAGAATCAACAAAGACGTGACACTGATAGCAAAACCAGCGCACCTCGACGCCTCGACGATCGACCTGCTAGACGACGCTGACTGCATAATAGACGGCACTGATGATGTCGACACACGCCTTCTCATGAATAAATACTCAAGAAAGAACAGCACTCCCTGGATTTACGGCGGAGCGATCGCAGAAAGAGGCCTTGTCTACGTCACCACAAAAGATTCACCATGCTTCTCATGCATTTTCCCGATGATAAGACAAGGCGAAACATGCGAAGAATACGGGATACTCAACTCATGCTCACACATCGTAGCAGCAGTGCAGGCAAGCGAATGCATAAAGATAATCACAGGAAAACAACCAGTCAAGGGACTCGTCCACATCAATGCGGCACAGCCTTCGATGGAGACGTTTGGCGTGAAGAAGAATCCGGCATGCAAAGCGTGTAAAGGAGAATTCTCGATGATCATGAAAAAAACAGGAGAAGGTCTGACAAACACATCTGACGCTTTCACTATACAGAAATGCAAGACACGTGCAGGCTGGTCAGCAAGACCTGTACGCCAAACAAGACTCGACCTATCAAAACTCAAGAAGAGATTCCAGATAGTACTAGAGACGCCCATACTTCTCGTCGTAAAAAAAGAAGGATTCAGCGGAGAGATCATAGTCCACAACTACGGAGAGATACTATTCAAGCAATCAAGCGATGAGAAAAAGATGAAGGCAATCGCGGCGGAAATATATGAAGCGGGACAACAGTAATCTCAATCACGAACAAAAAAGGGCGTTCTTGCAAATGACAGGCCTGATGGGCCTGTATTATTTCGGCAATTTCCTCTTCATACCTCTTCTCGCACCATACGTAGCCACGCTCGGCCTCGATAAGTTTCAGATCAGTCTTATCTTTTCCATTTATCCCATGATGTTATTCTTTACGTCGCCAATCGTCGGCGCGCTGTCTGACGAAACAGGAAGGCGGCGCGTGATTCTTTTAGGACTTGTCTTTGAAATAATTGCCATTCTATTCTACGTCTTTGACAAGACGTGGTGGGTGTTTCTCATCGCTCGGGCGATCGATGCAATTTCGTTTTCAGCAGTGGTCCTCGTTGGACTTTCTGCTGTTGAGGACGGGCTCACCAAGCACAATCGAGGAAGGTACACCGGCTTGAGTCTAAGCTTACTACACGTTGGAAAACTCATCGGACCGATTGCAGGAGGACTGCTTGCAGACATATTCTTCCTCAAAATGCCTTTTATTATCGGAGGGTTCGTCGTCTTCCTTCTTCTTGTAGCATTTTATGCAAAGACAAGATCTGCAGGCAGCGCAGCGCCTTTAAGAAAACCATCTCTCGGGGCACTCAATGTCATAGGACAACTGAGATGGTTCCTTTCGATCCGAAAACTGCGGGGTATGGCCATCCTCGGCATCATGATGCACGCCACGTTTCCTCTGACTACAATCTTCATTCCATTATTCATTAAAGAACACTTCGGGCTTCCCTACATCTTCATCGGTATCGCGATCTTCTGCACGGAGATGCCCCTACTGTTCCAGTTCGTGTACGGCAGGCTGGCCGACCGATTTCCACATCACTACACCGTACTTTTCGGCACCATTTTTTACGGGGCAGCGCTTATCTTGTTGTCGATCACTGCGACGTACTGGACGTTTACTTTCGCGCTCATTCTTGCGGGCATCGGCGTCGGTTGCTGGAACATCGGTGCGTGGACCCTGATGGCCGACATAGGAGAACAGCATAAGAAGATCAGCTCCGTAGTGTGCTCGTACGTGTCAATCGCGCGTATCGGAGAAGTCATCAGCACAGTCGCATCGGGATACATAGCACTCACGCAAGGAACAGCCGTGTTGATCGTTTTGAACGGAATTTTTGTCCTGATTGTGAGCGTGTGGGCGCATCATTGGCTCAAAGAATAAGAAGCCAACTCATTCAGTGCGGCTCATTCAGCGCAGTTGTGCGCGCAGTTGCTCAATGAATTTCGCAAAATCCTCTTCCTTGATCGAAGCTCCGCAGGCATGCTCGTGGCCACCGCCGTGTCCTTGCACACCGATGAGTGCTTTCTCAACAATGGGGGTTATATGGACGTTGCCTGTTGATCGCAGCGAGCATTTCATCTCTCCGCTTCTCTTGCGCGCTATGATAATTATTTTCTTCGGATAACGGTACAGCAATTCGTTTGCGAGCGGCCCTGTAAAGCTCATCTTATCTTCGGTGTATGTGAAGAGGAGAACAGGATCATTTTCGTCGACGCCCCGCACAGCTTCGGCAAGCAGATCCTCGTACTGCTTATTGATCCAGTCAAAGCGCTTTCCAACCAGGCGCGAGCGTGAGCTTGTCTGGTTGATCAGCTCATATGGGTCGTCAATACGCGAGAGGATCTTGATGCTCTGGTTCACATCAGGCGTCTTCCCATTGAGGATGAAGTTGTAGAGCCGAACGAGTTTACCGAGCGGCGTGTCAAAAAGCGCTTTCTCTGGCCTTGTCACGTCTGCCGATAACAAGTCGGGATATTTTGCAGAAAACTCTGCCGCGAGATCCAAGGGAAGCTGCCAGTCGCCGACAGTGCCGAGCATCGCTATCCACAAGTCCTGCGGCCGCGCATGGCGGACAACGTTGAAGCATAGGTGCGTGGTGCAGATGTTCTCAGCAGGCTCATTCTTGCGCGGGTTGAAATACTTTACCTTGTGCACTTCCAAAGGAGGGTGATGGTCAATCCACACCATCGGAATGTTTGCAGCATCGACAAAATCCTGATCCAGCAATGGAACATCAAGAATGAATGCTTTGTCAGGGGCATAATCACGCACAACGTTCAAGAATTTTGAATCAAGCTTCGGCTTTGCCTTGACGCAGACTCCTTTCCCTTCACGCTTGTATCGATAGAGCAAGAGAAAACTGCACAGGCCGTCAGAATCATCTCCAAAGAAGTAGATTGGGCGAGAGCAGTCGTCGAGTTCGCCGCGGATAGCTGTGAAATCTTTTGTCGTAAGTGCCATGAGAACCTTCCTGACATATCAGGCATAAATCCAATATACCCTGTCGGCCAATATCCAGATATATAAATGTTGGTGGAATAACTGTCGGTAAGACAGGATCATCCCAGCATACCAGGCGTCGAAATTGAAGCCAGTGGATGCGCTGAGGTATGAATAACTAGCACTTGAAGAACACTTGAGCAGCTAGCATCTAAGAAATTTACGCGGCACACTCAACAACAGAATCAGCAAGCCGGTGTTGCGAACTTATAGGCGCGGTGAATTGCTGAGTGAAATTCTGCGTTTCTTTGAACAAAGGAATTATTTTGTTTCTTACTTTGCTGACAAACTTGAGTGTGACAGTAATCACATTGTTTTCGATGATCGCTTTAAATTCAGAATAAACAAGTGAGCGCAGCACATATTTGTCAACGCCAAAAATCTTTGAAGCATCAAATATACGAACACCCGTCGCGTAACCTTCCTCATCGATGTCAACAACAAAATTCTGCATCTCGATAGAAATCTTATAGTTACGTTCACGAACCTTGAAGGTAAGGATATCATACGCGGAATCATAGATCCATTTACCTTTTACGTTTAGGTGTTTGATCGATCTCATGGAAGAAGCATAACTTACTCTTCATAAGAAGCCACATACTTCTCCAGATACTCCATGTCCGCCAAGCTAGCTATCTGTTTTTCAGACACGTTTGAAAATTTAGCCAAAACTTTGCGAGTTATCTCTGTCTGGTCCTCAAAAACACCGACTGGATGAAATTTCAAATCCCATTTTTCAAGCATCAGAATTGAAATCATAGCGTCCTTACATCTGCTGTCATTGTTAATAGCGAAAACAAATATAGGATCACGTTTCGTCTCGATAATGCAATCGATTGGATAATCATGACTCTTGTCACGCTCCTCCACATAAGCGTTGAAGTTCACCTTCCATCGTTTCTTCTTTATAATTAAATTAAGTGAAGCTTTAAAATCTTCAAAGAAAGTCGTCTTTACTCGCTCACGTTCCAAAAAGATGATATCAGAAATCTTGAGCAAGCACTGCACAAAATTATAAAGAGCATCACCGAAAGCATCTCCTTCTACTTCTAGTAATAAGTCACCCTCCGTTTCCTTCACGCCGAACATCTTCTTGGCGTTTGAAATGATTGTCTCTCTGGTGCCTTTTGCAAAGTCCTTTTCGTCCATAAAATAGCTTAGATGCATGAATGTGTGACCTTCATCAGACAGCATCCACTTGTTAGAAGAAATATCATATTTTAGAAGTATGACTAACGTATCGCCATCTTCAAATATAAACGGATTAACTACTTCGAATCTATTCACGCCGCGAGTCCTTAAACTAATTTGCTCGCAGACCTTTTCTTGAAATTGTTTCAAAATTGTTTCACTATTCATGTTACACAAGTCTCTTCTGGTTTCTGTCGACGTCCATTACAAAATTGTTCTCCCTCACCATCTGCTCCATCGCGCTTTTCCAGTCACTATACCTCACTGTATGCTCGGCAAATCCATCTTCTTGGAAACCGTTCTCCTGATATCTCTGTGTCGCCGCGTGTATATGAAATCCTGAAAAACGCGTTCTTTCAATCTTATTTGTATGATCGTGTGAGGTCCCATTATACCTCTTTAAACGAAATAGCGATCCATCAATCATCACTCCCAAAATAACCGAAAAGTCAAGAGCATTGGTTTTTGACTGTCGCACAATCAGCTTGAACGAATTTCCATTATCGCCAAGCGCTTCAGCCTCAAATGAATTATACTTTTTCTTATTTTTCAACTCAGGCTTAAAGCCTCTCGGCAACTGTTTCTTTTCCTGCAGATACTCTTTTATTTGAAGATCCGTAACAATACTCATCTAAACCACCAACACTATGCGAAGTCTATAAATAACTTAAAAATAAGAGATATGCAGTATATAAATTCTACGTCGAGGTGACCAGTGGATTGTGCGCATAGAAGCAACTACTGTTTCTTCCCCTTCTTCAAAGAGACCCTCCCTTGCTCAGCGATTATCACCTGATGAGCGGGCCTTCCGTTTGACGGGTGCTTTGGAATATAGTCTATCTTGACCTGCCCGTAATGCTCAAGTTCTTCACAGTTCGATTCGATAGAACGATAACCCGTGTTGACTTTGCGTTCAAGCTCAGCATACGTGAGCGGCTTCTCGCGGACAAGCAGGAGGATCTTCTCCTTGATCTCATAAGACCTTCTTTTTGGCATACCACGATATTGCAGTAAGCTTTAAATAGAACTAACTCACAATATTGCAGTAAGTGATTGGTTTTGAGGTGTCTGATGCCGGATTCTCTTCTTGAAGAACTGCCAAAGATTGTAGCGCAGGGAAAAAAGGAGGCGCAGAAGATGCTTGACGGCTTATCCCGACCAAGCAGGATAACGCTACAGACCAACGAACTCGTTCTTCCGACCAAGGCCAAAGGTGGTTATTTTGGTCAAGCAGTAAAAGAGCTTGGAAAGAAAGAATGGCTCAACAGGATGGTGTACGGTGACAATCTTCTTGTCATGCAGGCACTGCTATCCGGAGATCCACATTCAGGACTTTCTTCGATGCGTGGGAAGATAGACTTGATCTACATTGATCCTCCTTTTGATTCAAAAGCAGACTATAGGACAAAGATTCATCTTCCTTCAGGAGATATTGAATCAAAACCTACTGTGATTGAACAGTTCGCTTATTCTGACACATGGAAGAATGGCACAGTATCTTACTTACAGATGATTGTGCCAAGATTGATTTTGATGAGAGAATTGCTTTCGGAACAAGGTTCGATTTATGTTCATATTGGTCAGCACGTTGGACACTATGTTAAGATAGTTCTCGACGAAATATTTGGAAAATCCAATTTTGTAAATGAAATAGTGTGGTGTTATGGTGAGGGTATAAACTCTAAGTCTCATTTCAATTCTAAACACGATTTAATCTTTTTATATTCTAAAATTGAGGCGAGATATATTTTTAATTATAAAGATGTTCTTGATGAATACTCCGAAGGAAACATTAAGAAGTATAAATACAAAGATGAAAAAGGATACTATAGGATAATGGGGAGAGGGCTCAAAGATAGCCCCTTTTGTTCTCAAAGAGACCTTTCCCCCGAAACTGAGAAAAAATATCCAAATTTAGTATACCGACATTATTTGGGAGAAGGAAAACTGCCCGTCGATTATTGGATGATTGACATTGAACATCAAGTATCTAAGGAAAGAACAGGGTATGCTACGCAGAAGCCTGTACGCTTAATTCAAAAGATAATCAAAGCTTCTTCAAACCCTGATTCAATCGTCGCCGACTTCTTCGCAGGCTCCGGCACAACAGGAGCAGTCGCCGAGAAATTAGGCAGAAAATGGATCATGTCTGATTTAGGGAAGCCTGCCTGCATGATCACAAGAAAAAGACTCATTGATCAAAACGCGAAACCGTTTCTCACTCAATCTGTGGGAGACTACCAGAAGGAACAATTCGAGATGTCTGCCTTCAAGACAATTGGCGATCTTGCCCACGTCGTTGTTAGCCTATACGGAGCACGTCCTTTCCCACAAAAAGAAGGCACACCAAACAATCTTGGATATCTAAAGCAATCAAAGACTCTTGTGTTTGTTGATTCTCCAACAAAGATGACAGGCAACGCCGCTCTGAAAAAGGCGCAAGAACTTAGAGCTTCATTTATGGGGGGATGGGAAAAAGTAATTGTGTTAGGCTGGAATTTTGTCACAAATATAGGGCAGATCATCGAAACTCTGGATGATGAGAGATTGGAAGTCTTGGTCATCCCGTCTGATTTGCTCGACCGACTGAAAACAAAAGCAAGTTACGAACAACTCAGCAAAACCGGAAAGCTCAAGTTCTCATCGCTACAATATCTAACGATAAAACCCATCAAGAAGAGCGCATACAATAAGGATGAAGATGAAATCATTGTTGAGCTTGATAACTATGTTCTGCTTTCTCCAGATGCGTTGCCCTTAGACAAGGAGAACAAAGAGAAGTTGGAAAAAGCAATCGCCGAAGATCCGCTGTGCCTGATAGAATATTGGAGTATCGATCCTGATTATGACGGAGAGGTCTTCAGGAGCAAATGGCAGGACTACAGAACAAATGACGCAAACGGTGCCGCTGGATTTTGTGTGGCAGCAAAGGCAAAACTCGTCGTGCACAAAATTGAAGGAAAACGGAAGATCTGCGTTAAAGCGGTTGATGTTTTTGGGTTTGAAAGTGTTGCTGTTCAGGAGGTCAAGTAATGGAAATTTTTGAGATCTTATCCAATCCTAAATTATTTGAAATCATTCTAACCTCCTCTTTAACGTTAATAGGGGCCATTATTATTTTTATTGCAAGTAATTTTATAGAGAAAATGTATTTGCAACCGTATTTTAGACTTAAGGATAAGTTGATAATTGTAAAAACAAATTTACTTTTTAATAAGAATATATTAACAGACGCATTTCATAGGAAGTCTATTAATGAGATTTTCATCAACGAAATTTTAAAAATAAAAGGTAGCACTAGAAAAGACTGGGCAGAACTAATGTCTTGTTATTCTAGAAGTATTAAGTACAAAGTA
>JACQXV010000003.1 GCA_016208715.1 Candidatus Woesearchaeota archaeon
AGGCAGACCCCGAGCGATCCAGTGTTTCAACGGAAGTTTTTCTTTTTTTTTCGTCCCAAGGTCACTCAGCTCTGTCACCAGTTCCTTGGACGTGTACCACATGTGTAACAGTCCTGGCGCTCGGACAATGACAGAACTTGGGAGTTTGATACGTCTCATAACGATTATCACTCGCTTTGGTGGCTGTGGTCAAAATGAATTTGAAACCTGTCTAATAAAATCCGATGTTAAAGATTCCATGAGGGATTTCTTATTTGCGGTAGCTAACCGCAGTCCGCGTCCGACGAGTGCGATGCTGATGAATGTGATGGCGATGAATGTCATTTCTGTAATTCCTTTATATGTTCATCATAGTAAATTTAATGCCCTTGAATCCTCCGCAAAACTCACACCCCCGGCTTATGCGGTCAGCAGTTTTTTCTAGGCGTCTTCCAACTCTCTCTGCAAAAACCTATTCCGGCACTTTAAGTTTCTTGAAAACTTCAATGCTGCACTCAAAGTGAGCGGCGTGCAGGTCAGCGGCTTGAAACGATGCTGGTAGCAAGTTTCGCTGGTGACAAGAGTATTAGGAAAAACCAGGAAAGAGATTTGGAAATTACGACGTCGTAAAATGGGGCAGGGGCGTGGTTTGGCGGCAGGGTGGAGCGGTGCAGGCAGAAAACTTTTCGGTGCACATCCCATCAATTGGAATTAACTGGAATGCTCGCGGCAACATGCCGACAGCGAAACGCGCAGGCTATAAACCCCGCTGTTGGCTTGGAAAATTTCAACGTTGAAAAATGGGATGTAAGCCGTGGTTGGGTGGTAGGGTGGATGTGACGCTGGCGGCAAACCCTTCAGCGTACATCCCGACATCTTGAATATTGTTGAATGAAACTTGATTGCTTCGGCAAGAAGAATGACGATCAGCGCGTTGACGACATACTCTGCCGTTGGCAAGAGGTCTAGGAAAAAATTAGGAAAGAAATTGGAAAATTACAACGTTGTAAAATGGGTGTCGGGTGTGGCTTTCGCAGCAGGATTGAGGTTAGTTAGCAGCAAACCCATCAACCAACAAGATGAGTAGCGTGCAGGCCGGCGGCTTCACCCACACCAGCAACAAACCCCGCCATTGGCAAGGGGTTTAGGAAAAAATCAGGAAAGAATTTGGATAATTACA
>JACQXV010000066.1 GCA_016208715.1 Candidatus Woesearchaeota archaeon
TGAAGTTTGAATTAATGTGTAAAGGTTTGATAGTCGAAGGCGACTTCGGCGAAGTCGAATGTCGCCTGAAGGTGCCAGCTGACTTTTCAGCTGACAGCGAGCGTCGTGGCGACGCTGCGATGTGAGTAGCTAAACAAATACCAAATAACCAATGATGAATTGTACATTTTCTTACAATTGACCGCAAAGAGGGGCATCAGGATGCCAGATGCCTCGTTCAAACTTAAAATCGTCTCTTTTAGAGCGATGGATGAAGTTATCGCACATGCGCTTCTCTTGGATGGACTTCGCAAGACTCTCGCCGTTCAGGACATATGCTATGTGCCTGATTGTATCAGCCCCTGCCTGTTCAGGATCCGTGTCGCCGGTAATGAGGAGCATCCGTTCTATGATGTCTTCTCCTTGCAGGACTCCAGAGGACATACTTTTACCGCAATATCCTTCAATGAACCAACTGTAGACTTCGGGAGAAGTCTGGCGTAGCCGTTCATAGTGGCTTTGGACGCGGTCCATCGGGGCAAAGTCGTACGCTTGGTATGTGATAATAGCGCCGATCGATTCGAGCCGCTCCAGCACCACACTCTCATGTTCCATCCCGCGTGGTTTAATGAGGAATAGCGTCTGCTCAAGCACCATAGCAACAAGATTGCTTCACGATATTACTTTTAAAGATTCTTCTCAAGAACTTTCGGATACTGTAAGTAAATAATGCGTATTATTCGTATTGAGTAAAAAGTATTTGTTTAGCAACTTCGTGGCGGCGCCGCCAAGTGATCTGAAAGTGATCTGATAAACAAATACCTACTTTCTTTTCAACCCAATGCGCCTCTTCTTAGCATCTAAATCTTTTTTATAAACGATCGTTCTGTGCGGGTACGGAATTCCAACCTTTTCCTTACCAAAGCGCTTCTTCACCATTTCCAGGATGTCACAGTTCATCATAAATGCTGTCGACTTGTTTTCAGCCCAAAAGTACGCCCGCAACACAACAGAAAAATCACCCAGGTTTACTATGCGCACTTTCACCCGTTCATCCTTATGCAGATATTCAGAATTTTCTGTGCCCAAGATGAACTTAGGATGCTTTACGATCTCTTCTTCAATAATCTTTCGTGCGCGATCAACATCTGAGTCATAACTTATGCCGATGTCGAACGTTGAAAGCACCTGCTCAGCATTCAGCGAAAAGTTATGGATTGAAGCTTCGTCCATCTTTGAATTGGGAATGACGAGTCTATCATTTGTCGGCGTCCTTATGACTGTGTGACGCAACGTTAGATCCTCAACAATCCCAAAATCCTGATTGATCATGATCCTATCGCCAATGCAAAACGGTTTTGAGACAGAAATGAAGATTCCAGAAATCACGTTGCCAAAGGCCTTCTGAGCCGCAAAACCCAAGATGAGCGCCAAAACTCCCGCTCCGGCAAAAAGAGATAATGAAACTGACCTTAGCTGCGGAACAGAAAGGATCGAGAATGACGCGCCAAACAAATAGATTAACGCGATAACAATGCGGCGCAAAAACGCAAAACGCTTCTTGCCTTGCGTAGCTAGTCCGGCGGCGCCCTCCACGCGCGCAAACGACTGGCGCATAAGGCGGTTCACGAGACTTGCCGTCATTAACGTGATAAGAAGAATCAAGCCAATGAGGACCCACTGGCGGACGCCAGTCCATGCTGGGCTCCGTAAAAATTCCAATAGCTCCATGTTCCCTCTTTTTGACACAGACAGGCTATCTGATAGCGTAGGGTTGTTTTATGCGCGCCTTATTTAAATACTTTGTGGATTGGATTGCTCTTAGAAGGCTTAATTGGCAAGATAAAGCCCAAAAAAACCAAAAAAGACCTTTTGAAGGGAAAATTTTTTATATGCTTCTCTTTTATTGCTCATAAAGCCCTAACGTTGGAGATGGGAGCGTGTAATCGCGTATCATCTGGGCACGTGCGCAATAGCAGCCTTACAAAGGAAAGAAATAACATAGAGCGCTCCTACAGAAACAAACACACTTCAAGCATTTTCCAACAAACAACAACCAAACCCAATACAACCAAACTCAATATATGAGGGATTAATATGCCACAAAAACGAGAACACATCATACCGCTAGCCATCGCGGAGCGAATCCTAAAGAATGCAGGAGCACAGCGGGTCAGCGAGGACGCAAAAATTGCATTTTCGGAAGTGATCCAAGAGATCGCTGAAGAGATTGGCAAGCAAGCATCCCGCATCTCAAAACATGCAGGGAGAAAGACGGTACAAGAAGAGGACGTCAAACTCTCTGCAAAACAATAATTAAACAATAAACGATCATCGATTACTTCTTTGTTTAATTTGTTTTTGCTTTCTTGGATGACTCATGAACCCGCCACCTGTAACGATGCGTGTGCTCGAAGAAAAGAAGTACGACTACACGATCCGAAAGCTCGCGCTTGAACGCTACGAAAAGATTCCGGACAAGCGCGTCATCATTATCCAGATCGACGGCCTTTCTTACAATGCTCTTGTACACTGCATGGAAAAAGGCTACTGCCGCTTCATGCGAAGCCTGGTGCGTGACAAAGGATACCATCTAAACAAATACAATGTTGGCATCCCAAGCACCACTCCCAGCGTCCAGGCAAGCATCATGTATGGCGATAATTCCTCGATCCCCGGCTTTCGCTTTGTCGACAAGAAGAAAAAGAAACAATACAGCTGTGGAAATCCCTTAACAGTGCAAGCGCTTGAAGAGCTGCTTTTTTCGAAACATCCGGGAATTGTCGACGGTGGTTCATCCTACTGCAACCAATTCTCAGGAGGCGCCACGCGCTCTATTCTTACCATGAGCACAATCACGAAAACAAAACGCCTGCACCGCATAAAAGAAACAACGCTCTGGGCATTCCTCCTTCTCAATCCTGTCTCCCTGATTCGTGTCCTGCACTACACCTTTGCTGAGTTCTTCCTTGAAGTGTTTGAATCTGTCTACTACAAACTAAAGGCCACATTCGACAACAAACATGCGCACTTCGGCCTCAGCTTCCCACTACGCAGGGTTTTCGTGGGAGCCATCTTCCAAGAACTCATTACGATCGGCACCATCATTGATATCAAACGCAGTGTTCCACGCATCTATGTTAATTTCAATGGTTATGACGACCTGACGCACAAGCGCGGCCCAAAAACACGCAGCGTATATATTGCTCTTCGTGCCATCGATCGGCGCATTAAACGCATCTACGAGCGCACCAAAGGGAGGTATGAATTCAACATCCTTTCAGACCATGGGCAGGTCGATTCAGTTCCGTTTCGCAAGATAGAAGGTATGGAGATCGACGAGTACTTGCGCATGGCAACACAAGTGGAGGCAGAGGCTTTCGCAAGCATGCATGAAGGAAGGCTGTCCCTCACAAGAGAAGCGTTCAATAAAGCTACCGATGCTGTCCAAACGCTCTCAGCGCCGTTGCGCTGCGCGGCGACAGGATTCATGCACTGGTTTTCACACCTCAGCAAACAAGAAAGAAAGGATTTCATTTGGGACAACAAAGAAAAAATCTTTGTGGAAACGTCTTCCTGCCTTGCTCACATGTACTTCAACATAACAACGAAAACGATGAACCTTTCAGAGATCAAGAAAAGATACCCCGACCTCATCTTCAATCTGCTACGAAGCAAAGCAATAGGGCTGGTGATCGGAAGAGAAGGGAAAGATATTCACGTCCTGCACCGCGATGGAAGTCTCGTCATAGGCAGGGGAGTCAAGAGGACCGGCCTGAACTTCCTCAAGACATATGGAGATGAGGATCTGCTCATCAAGCAATTCAAGTACTTCCTTTCCATCAAGAACTGCGGAGACCTGATCCTCTTTGGTGATTATGACGGATTACGCGCAGTCTCGTTTGCCGAACATTATGGCACGCACGGCAGCGCTGGCGGAGATATGTGCGAGGCATTCTTCTTGTCAAAAGGGAAGTATAATATAGAAAAGAGCTTAAATGCGAACGTGATCAACAAGATCATCATGAACGCGTCGCGAGGCTCAACAGATCGATAGGCGTCACGCACGCTATTTTTCTCTCATCTTTTGTGCAAGTATTGCAAGCTTTGCGTCATCAGCTCTCTTGTAATCATGGGATGAAATGTATCCCTCGTATTTCTCAAAATATTTGTCTACATTCGACTTCAGCGGTTTCCATCCTGTCAAGTCGGCAGTGCCGTGCATCGGAAACAGTTTTGCATGAAGATGATCGACGCCAAAGCCTTCAAAGATCATTCCCGTCCTTCCGACATCATCAAGTCTTGCGTCGATTAGCTTTGCCACTTTCTTTGACGCAAGAACAAGACCTGTCAATACAGTGTCAGGGACGTCGAACGCGTAGCTTGGATGGTGCTTTTTCGTTATCACGACGGAGAATCCTGCCGTGTTTGGAAAGATCGACAAAAATGCGAGATGTTTTTCATCTTCCCATATATTGTGGCACGGTACCTTCCCAGCGACAATCTTGCAGAAAATGCATTCATCCATGTGTGGCGCTGAGACGAGAAAGTATATAAGATTATTGGGAAAATGGCACTCCAGAATTCAATTTTTCATGCAGAACTTTCTGCTTCTGTTTAATTTTCTGGAATTCTTTCAACGCAAATGAAACTTCTTACAGACCAGAAGAAAAAATTCATGAGAATACGTCGAAATTATGTTAAAGAGAAAAAAAACACAGAATACTTAGCCCACTCCGGCGGGAGTGAAGCAAAGTATGTTTGCCGGCCGCATCGTGCTTTGCTTCCTCGAAACCGGAGTGGGCCCTATTTCTTTATATAATTTCCGGTTAAATCTAGACAAACTGGCCGGAAACGAATCAGAACCTGCTTCTTAATTCCTACTTGCACACGCGCGCTTCCCCAGCACGCTCACACGAACTCCTGAGCTTTGCTACAAGATCGAAAGGGTACACGTTCTTGATCTCGAGACGCTGCAATAGGTGCGGTGAAGTCTGTCGCACGTAGATCGTCAACTTTGCCTTGCCGTGAAAGAGTTGATGGAGGTCGTCTGCATCATAACGCCACGTCTTCTCGCCGCTGATCTCCTTTTCGTTCTTGTATACTAGGTGAAGCGTCGCACTTTTGTCGCGGTATACTGCATCCACCTCTATCTGGTTCTCAAGCGCGGATGTGTATGCGAGCGCTCCAAGCGCTGCAAAAAGATCAGGATAATCGAAGTTTGGTATTGAAGGACAAGGTCCATCCTGCGATACATCTTGACCTTTCTTCTTGAAGCAGTGTGACGACACTTGTCCTAAATTATCCTTTACATACTTCATCCTTTCCTGATCGTCACCTTTCTGCTGCTCAAAAGCGTACAACGAAAGCCCTACGCCATTTGAAGAACTATCGTACACATTTGTAGATAGAATGTTCAATTTTGAGATCGGGCCTTTCTCATCGATCTGAAACTCACTTTTGATCTTTGAAGAGCTTGCATCAATATAGTGGCGTCCGTTGGATGAGAAGATTCCAACTTCAACAGAATAATTGTAAGTCTGGTGCAGATCTGCGGGCAGCCGTACTTTCTGATGCGCGAGTTTTCCCTTCTGCGTATCTTGCACGTTGGCAACCGTAAGAAGAGTTGCCAGCGTCACGGTTTTGACAATTTCAAACATGCGTGCAATAAGGGCTGTTCATTTTATATAATTTGTGGCCTCGCCGTGAGCATGCACGAATTTTTTACGCAATAATTTTGAGCCGCTACCATAATTTGAATGATTGGCGCGGTGGTTTGATTTTTCCGCTCTGCCAGGCTCTGAGAATCAACCTTGCCGCAGCGTGCGTGTCAGGCTCGTTGCCCTTTCGCAGCTTGTGCATCTTTCGTGCAATGTCTTCAAGCGCAGTCTCCTCATCGTGGCCTCGCGTAATGCCGTAATAATCTTCGACAACTCCACCAAGCTTGCCAATCAACTCCATTGCTGCAAGCTCTGGATCCTTCACGTGCTCCTGAGTCTTTGCACCGATCAAGACGTGCTTGAATTCATCATGCTCTTTATATGGAATCACGCCGGGAGAGTCGATCAGATACATGCGTTGATTGAGACGGACCAGCTGTATGCCTTTTGTGAATCCGCTGGCAGAAGAAGTTTTCGCAGCAGTGTGTCCCTTGAGTGCATTGATGACGGTGCTCTTTCCCGTATTCGGGTAGCCGAGAACTCCGATCTTGATTTTCTTGTTAGGCGGAAGTTTCTTGGGAGTGAATCTGCCGATCTTCTCGCGCAAATAGCTCAACCCAAGGCGCTGAGTTGCGCTGATGAACACGCTGTTCCTCAAAAGCTTCTTCTGACGCTCAAGCTCATTCTTGTCCGCAAGATCGCACTTGTTGATCACGAAAACCAGGATCTTTCCTGCCTGCAGCACCTTATCTTCGATCTCCTTATTGCGGGTCTCATCGATCATGCGCGCGTCGAGCACTTCTAGTATTATGTCTGCTTCTTCAATGACTTTGTTGACTAGTTCCCAGAAGTTTGTCATAACTCCCCTTGCAGATGTACTTTATATAAACATTTGCTGCCTCGGGCGTTATTGAAAACCTCTGAAGTGCCGGCACAATCACCGCCACCGCCTTTCTGCGAGAGATGGAACTTTTACAAGAGCGCCGACAGGGGGGACGCCCCATCGGGGGATGTCGGCAATAAACAAGGACTGAACCATCACGAGCCGGCACGACTAGTCGGTAGGTTTTCAATAACGCCCTGCCTCGCGGTGCTGTCACGAATCTTTTATGTAATATTAGTTGAGCGCCTGCCACCGGTCACAGACCGGTGGAAAGCTCAGCGTCTAACATAATGTAAAACATAATGTAAATCGTTTCAGCTCGCGGGGTGGCAGCTGCAACAATTCCTGAGAGAGCCCGCAGATTCATTCATTTCTTTAACTGTGACTTCATCTCGCTAAGAATTCCGCAGATCTCCTGTGCCTTATCGTCTTCACTCTTTTGCGCGCAGTTACCTTTCAGCGTTGCAGAGATCGCTCCGCCTGTTAATTCGTAACGGCTTGCATTTCCGTCTGAGTCAAGGTAGGCTCTTCCTGTAATGAACAGATCAGCATTATGGCAGGTAAACTCCGCGGCAAGCTTTTCAGAACTCGGAGCGGATTTATTAGGATTTTGATAAATGACGATCGTACATGGCAGCCCGCCCTTCACTTTTGCTTCTTTACGGATCGCGTTGTAAGGCACACACCCTCCTACGAGTGCTGCACCCGTGAGTGCGGCCAGGATTGTGGTGAGATTTTTTCTCATAAGAATCTTGTATGGTTTCTTCAATGAGTATATATGATTTGTGTTGATAATGGCTCTGGAGAAAGTCTCGTTTGCAAGCATCTCACTCTTCCGGTCTTTCTCAACTGTACTGTCATAAAAATCCGCCGAAAGCACCCTACCGCGGGCTAAAGCCCGATGCTTGACGGGCACTTTCTTTGACTGCGGATTTTTAGGACGCCAAAAAAGAGCCAACGCCCTA
Source organism: Candidatus Woesearchaeota archaeon (assembly GCA_016208715.1). Taxonomy (GTDB): domain Archaea; phylum Nanobdellota; class Nanobdellia; order Woesearchaeales; family UBA11576; genus JACQX01. Next base: position 7,488 of record JACQXV010000066.1, read on the forward strand.
AAGGGCGGGGCTATCTTTTTTGAGCGTATCATGCGAAATACTCAGGATCGTCTGAACGCACAGTTATTTCTTTCGGGACAAACTTCTTTTTAAGTTCGGCGCTTCTCGGGTTGATTGGCTTCTGTATGTTAAAGGGCTGGGGCTCCTGCTGTAGGGTCTTTGTCGGAGCCCCTCCTTCATTGATCTCGAGCGCCTTTCGCAGGTTCATGGGACCGCACGTCAGGCACACAAAGAACGCGCCATACTTTCCGCTCTTTGGCATCAGGTATTCGCCACATAGGCATTTCAGGTCCTGCAGCGCATCATTCTTGTGCTTGATACATACAGGAACGCCGTTCTTGTTTTCAGTTGATGCCTGCTTGCCGCAGAAGGGACACAGCTCGACCTTGCTTTGCCCGTAGCGCTTTGGGATGTGCATACATGGACTCAAGGATGTTGAGTTTTAATGCTTTTGGTTTCGATAAGGGGAGACACAAAATATAAAAACAACAACGTGCTTTTCCGTTTCCGTGGACTGGAATCTGTACGTAAAAGAGGGGGACCAGCTTAAGCTACTTAAAGTCCCGTTATACGTCGTCAAGGATCTTCTCCGTGATCGTTTGAGCAAAAGTGAAATCAATCGCATTCACCGTTTTTCTGATCCGACTCAGACTCCGTCTTTTTTTCAACCCGGCAGCGTGGTGGTCGATTTCTCAACACGTACTGCGCAGTGTTTCCAGACATACGTTTTCCATAGCGGTGCCAGATGCGCCCTACAAATAATACAGGATTTGGCTATTGTTTTCTAATAGGTCCACAACTTCTAAATTTCTTACAACGCATGAAACACTATTTATTATGGATAATATACTTTCTCTAGAACAATACCCCGCTTGGCAAGATAAAAAACTTGTTTGGTTCTTAAGTCTGCTAACTTTTATCCTATTTGCTATTCCGACAGGATTGAATGCATGGAAAAAAATGATTGAGAACAACAAAGATTAGAGTCAGGCCAGAAAGAACACAGCCTTCTTCTCGTGACGACGCTCGATTTGACGCGCAAGCGGAATGTGTATCCAAGAATCGTGAGTGTGGGATTTTTCTGCGAGCTTAGATCGTAAGTGATGCTTTTGCAACTGGTGAGTTAGCCGACACGTGTAATTTTTCGCAGGAGCCTCGCGAAATGCAAAACAATTAACTTCGGAAAATAAATCAGAAAAGAAAATCTGCTACGCATCCGTCTTTCTGCATTACTGTCCACGTCGGCTCCAAATAATCAAAGTTAATGCATAGTTTTTTTCTTTTACCCAATCATCTGTGTA
>JACQXV010000004.1 GCA_016208715.1 Candidatus Woesearchaeota archaeon
GGAAGAACCAAGGCCGCCAGCAGGCTCGAAAAAAACAACGCCTTGTGAAGCTACAAAACCTATAAGAAGCAAAAGCGCCACAAAAGGCAAGAACGAACGACCCGGCCGAAACGATGTATGAATGCCCAACCTCTAAAGCCCCCCAAATATACTCGGAGCCCGGAGCTTAAAAACACTGGGTTTAACACAAATCAACCAAAAGGTTGAATGACCAAATTGCCGAGATGGGTCCTTTGATTGTGCAGCATGGCAGTTGGTCGTGGGGTGGCAAATGAATATGTTTTTAAGGGTGCGATTCGCTTATTGGTAAAAGGGTAATTGCAAATGGCTTTTGTGGGCATTGCCGGCAGACGGGTTGGGCGGAGTTGCGGCCTGTTTGCGTTAATTGTTGTTTTTTTGTTTACTGTTTTTGCGGCTTATGCGTCGGCTGAGATTGTGGGCCCGCTTTTGAAGAGTTTTTCTGTGGATGGGGGTTACTTCTGTCCGGGGTGCCAGACTGTGACTTATGCGGAAGGCTACTCTACCATGGCAGGGGATACGGGGGTGAATGTGGGAACTGTAACTGTAAAGCGGCGCTATGATTATGATTCCAGAGTTTGCCCTGGTATTACTGAAACTACTGGCGAAAAGTCAGCAGAGTTCATTGGATGGACGTCCTTTCTGGATGCGGGGGCAATGAATGTTTGGGCCGGAAAGAGCGTTCCATACCAGGAAAGGGCTTGCTCCGGCTCAGGCGACCCGGGAGACAATGACCTGGTTGTAGGGTATAACAACACCTCGGTGTGCTCCGTATGTGTATGGAATGGAGTTCGCCACTGACATGAGCGTTTTCGGCTCCGACCCAGTAGCATTCACTTATGCATACTCGAACGCCTCCAAGAGCCCGCCAGCAAACTCATCAGACCAGCAAGGGCCGAGCGGAAGCGGACTCAAAAACACACTCCTCAAACCAATACACCCCATAGCATTTGCCGAGTACTGGGACGGCACCCAGTGGGTAAGGGATGGCACGATAGTCGCGGCCACTTGCGGCGACAAGCAGTATTACAAGGATTCTGACGGAACAGGAACAATGGTAACAAGCAACTCTTATTCTGTCAGCGAAAATTTGGTGTGCGCCGATTGGGACTCAGCAGCGTCCGCGTTTTCGTATGGGGAAACGATTCCCAACACTTCAGATCCGGATGTAATACAAGGCAGGTTAGTGACATGTGATACTCCCGAAAACCAGTTGGCCCCATGGTATTGTGAGACAGAAGAAGAAATAAAGGACAAAGAAGGCACGCTTGTAGAAGAGCTCAAGGATTGGGCAAGCCCCGTGTACCTCGCTTACAGGCCGGTCAACTGTGGGGGTGGGGAAAGCAACTTTTACTGCACAATAACCCACTCGCCCGAAACACCAGTCGCAAACGCCGCAGACACGGCAACAATCAATTGGACAGCAGAACTGCATAACTATTCGCCCACGAAAAAATACAAGTACACCTGGTACGGAAACGACGAACTCTCAAAAACCACGAGTTTCATTCCAGGGAACACGGACACGGCAACCAAAACATACACAACAACCGGCCCAAAGTACGCAGTCACAAAAGTGCTATCAGAAGACAACAAGCATATTGCGCTCTGCAGCGATTCAACCATCATAGAATCCAGCTTCTCCGGAGCATGCCTGGCCAGTCCGAGGTTGTCCATAAATTGTTTTAAAGGCGATTGGTTGGTGCCTCTTTCGAGTGAACGGATTAGTGGAAGTTTGGTCAGTACACGACTTTTTTAGTGCTCGTGCGATTGTGTGGTCAAAAGCGGTTCACTCCCGCGGAACAGCTTCCATGCTGTTCGCTAATTCAAAAGCGAAATTTTTCTGCAAAAAAATTTGGCGACTCATGATATTGGCACCATCGCATTCTCCAATGTTTTGTACAAGTGAACCGTCCGGCATATTGCATCATACATGTGGGCAAAATTCAGGAGCGTTGCCCCACTTTCATCCCGCTTGGTTTTCAGTTTTCCCAAACCCAATGGGATTTCCAGTTTTGAAAAATATCTTTCAACCGCAGTTCTGTCGTTGTAAATGAGTTGCTCGCGGTTACTCGTGAAATTCGAGAGATTCCTCCGCCGATTTTTGTACTTTTTTTGCTCTCCTGATTTTTTCTTATATTCGCGCTTTGGAATAATCGCCTCAGCACCATAAAACAAGAGCGTTCTCCACCTCAAATCCGTGGAATCAAAAGCTTTATCCGCGGCGGTACTGTTGAAATCGTAGCCGAGTTGCGCAGTTTGTTCCAGCGTATCCTCATAGTAAATCGAATCGTGCCTTCCATCGAAATCATTGATAAAACCCGTGCAAATGCCTCTTTGAGCCAAAACTCCAACCACTTGTTTTATCCCGTGCACGGATTTCATTCTTCCAGTTTCGTTATTTCTTTTCTCGATTTTTGGCCTGTCTTTTCTCTTGTTCACTGTTTTGAACACACAACCATCAACTGATAGCGTGTCATTCTCCACGTATTCTACGCGCTGCAATTGGCGATGAAGTTCCCCGAAAACTGCGCGTTGTTTTTCTTCTGGCAATGTAATGAGAAATTGGGAAATTTTTTGTTTGCTCGGCGTTTTCCCTTGTTGGAACCCGCAAAATTCACGCAGCCTCTTATCACTAGCAAGTTTTCTTGAGAGGTCTGTGAGTGTGGGGAAACGTTCACAGAAAAGGAGGAAAATCATTTTGCATAGTGCTGGAAATGGTAATGGCGGCCTGCCTCGCACCTTGCGAGGTGGAGCTAATTCATCGAGAAATGCAAAATTTAGACGTTCCTCAATGTCTTCCAGCGATAATCCTGTTACTGGGTGGGTAACAAACTTTGAGAACACTATGAGCGGTTGTTTTCCAAAATCGATACGCTTATGAAAGGTTTTCTTCTTTTTTCTCATCGGGGTTGCACCTCCATTGTGCTTTGTAATAAAGGAATGCAACCCTCTATTTAACAAATGCGGAAAAAATCAGGGAGATTTAGTCAAACAGAACGCCCACAGGATTTTTGGACATCCTTTTAAATACCCTTGTTCGGGTTTTTTATTTAAAATCTCTTTAGCTAATTTCTCTAATCCGATTTCATCGATTGGTAAATTTCTCTCTATCAAGAAGGCCTTAACGTCATCGGCGTTTGCCTTATTATCTA
>JACQXV010000041.1 GCA_016208715.1 Candidatus Woesearchaeota archaeon
ATTCAACGCCACAAGCGCGTAACGGCAGGGAGTTAAAAAATGTCTCACACACATTCGGATTGCTACTTCTGCGGCGGAGAAGTTGAGGAGAAATTATTGTCCCGCGAGATTTGGCGCGATGGACAGCTCATCATTATTCAAGATGTGCCAACAGGCGTTTGCGCTCAATGTGGCGAGAAGTTTATTCACGCCAGCGTTGCTAAATCGCTCGATAAAATTTTGGCAGGTACCTCATCGCCGCGAAAAACCATTCATGTTTCGGTGTATGCATTTACGTGAAAAATGAACGCGAGCTACGAAGATACGGCTCGCGTTTTTATTTTGACAAAGCAGGTTAGCATTCAACATTTGCGCCCTCGCCTGCTTTCCGTATAATATCTATTAGCATGGACGCGCGGGTTTCATTTTCTCTTATCTGCCGTGTCAACCCTTAATTCGTTCGGCAGCTCATATAATGCAACAGGTTCGCTGGAGGTCAAATGCCAAAATCCAAGCTATTAGAAGATTTCAAGCAACAGACTAAGGACGAATTGCTGAGGGCGCTACTGGAAGTTCATGACCCATCGCCTAATACTTCTCAGGAACAAAAAGTATCTATCTTGGTTGCCAAATTAGAAGAAATTTTTAAGGGGCGATTGAATGAAACTACTTCAAATTAAGCCATTTTACTTTCGCGCGTTTTGCGACAGTGCCCCCGTTGTCTTCAACGACAATTTGACTATCTTCTATGGGGGCAATGGCGCAGGCAAAAGCAGTCTTTCAGAGGCAGTGGAGTGGTTATTCTACGGATACACAAAGCGCCGCAGAAAAGGCGATGAATATAGCAAAAATGAATATAAGGGAAGCTATGTTCATAGTGCTTGCCCCACAGGCACTGCTTCATATGTTGAAGCAGAAGTCAGACTTGCCGATGGCTCTACACACCTAATGCGGCGCACCATAAAACTTAACAGAGATGGTCTACCGTTAGACCAAGAGTCTACTCTCAGTATTGATGGCAATCCACTTGCGGATTTCACACTCCTCAATCTCTCATTCACAGAGGCTCATTGTCCGGTAATAGTTCAACATGGAATTCAAGACTTTATTCATACGCGCCCCATAGACCGTTACAGAGTGATTTCTGAAGCACTTGGTCTAAGCGAGTTGGTAGAGTTTAAAGACGTATTAGAAAGAGCCAAAATTCAGCGAAGAAATAATCCTACTTCCGAAGTCGCACAGGCGAAGGCCATTACTGGGCAACTTATCACCAAGCTAAGATTGGTTGACTTGGCTACATTGGCAGCGCGATGGCAATCTGAGAGCTACTCTATTGACGCTGACTACTCTTTGATTTTTGATAAGGCTCGCGAACTGAGTGGAAGTCAAGCCGTTACAGTTGAGTCCGTTCTCAGTGATGTGCGTACTCGTCAATCGGAGGAAATAAACAAGGTCTTTGACATTGCTCCATTTCGCCCGAATCCGAATCTGGTCACCACACTTCAACAAATACAAGCATTGGTGGCGCAAACCGGAGATGCCGACAGCAAGTTCAAGTTGGCGGCGGCAACCTATGCGGGCGCTACGGCCTCAAGTTATCAAGCGGCACAACTAGAGTTTTGGAGACAGGGATTGAATCTGGTAGATAAAGCGAACCCAGAGCAGTGCCCCTTTTGCGAAGAGCGAACAATTACACCAGACGGAATCCAAGGCCTTAAGACCCGACTTGAAGCTGACCAAAACCTCTCAATGTCACGCACATCGTTTATGCGTGAAACTGATCAGTATGTTGCTCTACTTTCACAGTTTGAGCCGAAACTGTCTCCTCTCGAATTCAACTCCATCTCTAACGAAGCCGAGTCTGCCCTTGAAAAGCTGTTTGAGAGCGACAAGGCGCGGCTACGGGCATTTGCGATAGAGAATCGACAAAGTGTCCAGCTTGTTTTTAGCTTGCGAGAAACAATTACTCAGGCAAAAAGCTCGCTCTCAAATCTGAAAACTTCTATCACGCAACCAGATAAGATTGCCAAGGCCGTAGCCACAGTTGCGGAAATACCCACTCGTATAGAAAAGGCTTGGATGGAAGCAGCTGCGAGTCTAAAGCAATACAACGAAACGTATAGTGCCTTCAGACCGATATTTGAGCGGGAACTGTCCGATGAAGCTACAGTAAAGAAATTCAGCAGCCTAATCGAAATTTTCAGCGATTACGCCAGCGTGAGACTTATTGCAGAAGCAAAGGCCTTTGACAATGAAATTCTAGAAGCCCAAAGGCTTGTAGAGGAACACATTCTCACTCAGCAAAAAGTTGCACTCACTGGTCGCGAAACAGAGATACTAAACTGGTATAGCCTCTTATCACCAAACACTGATGTTAAATTCAGCGGCTTAGAACCTGGACGCAATGAGTTCAATCTGAAGGCTGAGGCCTTCGGGAGAACAATGAGCGCGGCGGCATCTTTGAGTCAGTCCCAGCTAAATTGTCTTGGTCTCAGCATTTATATTCCTAGCGTCTCTGCGCCTGACTCTCCCTTCAAGTTCATTCTGTTTGATGACCCGGTTCAAGCGATGGACGATGACCATCACGAATCTTTTCTTGTAAATGTTGTGCCAGAATTGAAGATCAAGCACAGTTTTCAAGTGATTGTACTGACCCACCTAAAGGATACGGCTGATAGGCTTCGGGATAGAAACTTCACAGGTAATTTCATGTATTATAGATTTGACAAGCTTCAAGCGACTGGCCCGATAATAGTTGAGCACCTAGTCTTGGGCGATGATATGAAGAAGATACGCAATTTTGCTCAGGGCAATGATGACAATCGCGAGATGGCGGTTGATAGAATACGAGTCCTTTGTGAAAACATCATGCGGGAGTATCTTCTCAATAAATAGCGGAAACGGAAAAGTCAAAAGCCTCTCCCAAAAAGTGAG
>JACQXV010000042.1 GCA_016208715.1 Candidatus Woesearchaeota archaeon
GAGGCGCTGTTACAAAACATTGCCTATGCCCGTAAAGTTCTTATGAGGCGTAACCGCGAAGACGAATTTCGAAAGAAAACTCCCATGCCCTCATTTTTCAATGCGCATAATCTTGCTATTGCCTTGGCACAAGTTGGCGAAGACAAAGTCCCTGCCGATTCGACGGCAGGGCGGCTTCGTCGTAAACTAGAAGAATTACCACTGCCATCTATAGAAGAAAGAAAGAAGGGTGTGTCTTTAAGCTCAAACAACCTCGTTGTTAAGGTGATGAGCGATTTATTCAATGGGCAATCAATGCAGAAAGACCTAACTGAATTCCTTGAAGGACGTGTATCATGGAACTTCAGCGCTGCGACTAACTACCTTCTCGAACGCTTGAAAGAGATTGCAAGTTTCCTTTTAGGGTCAGAGCAAAGCCATCCGCATCCAAAGGTCGAAGCGGAGGAAAAAGTGGTACGGCGAATCGCCGAAGAAATGTTGCAGGAGAACGAGGACAATAACATAGCGGATAGTCTTCCGACTGATGAAGCAGAGCGGCTTATCCTATCATTAGCCCATTTGTCGGCTATCGCCTCCATGTACGCTCATACCTTTAGCCCCACTGACTGTTATCGTCTGATGTTCATCGCTGGGCATGTATGCCAGGTTCTCGACAACCATCTTATGCGGCAGGCCAGGCAACGTAGAATTCCAGCCGGCTATACCGAGTTTGCGACTCTTGGCTTGGATTTATTCGCTTTTGAAGCGCTAGATGAGATTAAGATGATTTCCCCGCAGATTGTCAGGGGATTAAAGAATCTTGTGGAGAGGGACTTTGCAAAGCAGGGAATGCAAGATATAACTGTTGTCGCTGAAGAGTTGAATCTGGAAAAGTTCTTTGCCCAAGTTTGCCACGGGGACGGGAAAGCAGAGCTCGACATTGGGATTGCCTCGATTACAGTTCAGTCGGAAGATGGGGACCTGGGAACCCTCCCTGTTGTGGCTGTTATCAATGAAAGATGGAATACCCAACAGGCGGATAAAGCGCCGAGTGGCATCAATAGGGAA
>JACQXV010000067.1 GCA_016208715.1 Candidatus Woesearchaeota archaeon
GATCTTAAAGTTCACTATCCCGCGGTCTGTGGGAGTATCCGTCACGGTTATATGCGTCATTCCGTCCTTAAGGGTCTTGATGGCCGGACAACCCGAGCAGGGTCTTTTTTTGGAAGAATAATTAAACGCCTTGTAACAGATGGGCCTTTTAGCGGGATCTACTTTGGGGAACCATTTCCTCATAAGAGGATTCAAACTGAGCACTTTCATGTCTTTACTTATCAATGATACCCCGACACCGATATTCCGAATGACCGCGGCATACTGCTCTTCTCGCTGGCGAAGTTCGTTCTCCATCTTCTTGCGATCAGAGATATCCCGGCATATGCTGAGTACGCGGTCTTCCCCCTCGACCCTTATAACCTTGGCCAAAACTTCCATGGGGATCAGAACCCCATCTTTACGCTTATGTTCCACCTCAAATTTGAGCGCCTTTTTCCTTTTAAGCTCCGCCGTCCTGGATTTAATAAGATCCGCCGACCACGGCGCGTCTATCTCGCGCAGCCTGAGCTTTTTAAACTCATCCCCCGTATACCCTAAACTCTTATGCGCGACTTCGTTAAAATATATTATCCTCCCTGAAAAATCATGCATTATTATGGCATCCGTGGCGCTATCCAGGAATTTCGCCTTCAGGTCTATCTCTTTGTCTTTTTCGACCTTGTCGGTAATATCTTCTGCCATTATTACGGCGGAATCAGCCTTGCCATTTTCATCCTTTACGGGATATATGAACGTATTGTACCATCTTTTTTTGCCGCCTATAACGGTTTGACGCTCTGTTATTAAAACATTCCTTTTTCTTATGGCGGCCCGTATGCTCTTTAACTGAAGTTTGGCGTACTTTTCAGGAAAGAGCTCCCACATGGTACTGCCTATAAAATCCTTTGGGTTACCGCCTAAGGTCTTGGCCGCGATCTTGTTCATGTCAAGGAAAACACCGTCTTTACGCACAGTGAATATGGGGATGAACGCATGCTCCAGGAACATCTTCTGCGCCGCTTCCTTGCCGTTGCCATTAGGCCTCTTCCCGTTTTCCGGATGCCGGGAGAATACCTTTCTTTTTCCCCTTATTGATCTTTTAGTCATTTTCTATCTTCCCGGCCGTTACTTTGCCATATTCCAAATAAAGTTTTCCGTCATAAGCACGGCAGAATTCATAGAAATCCGACCCCATAATTATGGTCTCGAACGCGCCAAGATCAGACTCCCGAACAGCCGTGATTATCTTCTGGCCTTTTTTGTTGATCGAAACATTGAGCGCTGATGGACCTCCGCTTACGACGATATTAGTGATCTCGTATGACATCCCTTCTTCAACATGCCCTTCTCGATCGTTGTGGAATATCTCCCGCAGGACGATCTCTTCTTCTAGTTCATTTATCACATACTCCGCTTTAAATCCGCTCCCGCCGGGGGTGAACTCGCCGTCTTCATATATACCGCTTGAGACGGATTCAGCCGTTACGTTGAGCGCGTAGAGATCGACCGACACCGCGAAACACAATACCACCACAAGCATCAACATCTTTTTCATGCTACCATCCTTCTTGTTAAAAAAAAAAAAAAAA
>JACQXV010000043.1 GCA_016208715.1 Candidatus Woesearchaeota archaeon
CCATAATTTGTAGATTTCCAGTGAAATAAATCTGTTATTGCATTTGGCTCGCAAGCTACATAAGATTTGTATTGCATAGGTGTGTAACCTGGCGCGAGAGACACATATGTAAGAGGTGCATTGTGGCGCTCGGGGCGCTGCATCGCGTCATTATCCGAGGTATCGAAAGGCAAGCGGTTCACGAGGATGATAAGAACCGGGCAAAGAAAAAAAAGGGACTGTGGTGATTATGCGCGTTTCCCCGTTTCATCATCTATCAATTTTCTGAAAAGGCCTGGCCCAAGGTCGGAAGCCGGAATTGACCGGAGGCGGTTTGTTAAGAAGCGTCGGCAGGTGGGGCGTTTTGAAATCCATGGGCGGAACGCAGATCCGTTTGAAAGGCGATGAACGAATTCCGGGCGTCGGCGATTTTGTGGAAAAGCCGATGCACCATGCTTCCGCGCAGATCGATCGCCGATACCGTCTCCGGGAAAACTGGATTGTCCGTTGAAGAATGGAAACGCACAAAATCAACCCCGTCCCCCTTTATCCGCCTTATTGACCATTCGAAGGCGAAAGAACGGAATATTGTGAGCGAAGTTCGAGATTCGAGGGGTTGCTCGTAGGTGTGAATCGTTCCGCCCCTGGCCAGGTCACCACTGCGGTTACGTGCAAATTTCCGGATATTCAATAGGAGCCGACTATGAGACCAATTATGTCCGTTGTAATAATATTGCTACTGGTTGCCGAAGTTTCGGCAATCGAGCCTGTATCTAATATCATAGAGCAGACAAATGCTCCAATTCAAGTAATGAGCTACTATTCGCTATATAGAGAGCGGGCCAAATACACAACGGAAGGAATACATCACACTGTTGAATATAAAAACGTAACAGATAAAACCATCGTTGCCGTATCAATCGGACTGGTGAGTTTCAGTGTTTGGAACGAATTTATGGACCATACAAACGGGATGGCAATTAGAGATATCTCTCCTGGGCTGCCTGACAAGGGTGTATGGA
>JACQXV010000044.1 GCA_016208715.1 Candidatus Woesearchaeota archaeon
ATATATTTCTTCTCTAAAAAGACCCTGGCAGCCATGCTGAAAAAGACCGGATTCGAGGTGGTATTCACGGAAGGGGCCGGGCGCATATTCGACATTCCAGGCATACTAAACGAGCTGAAGATCTACAACCTGAAACTATTCACGTCACTAAGCGGACTGAGCGCGGCTATGGGACTTTCACGCGTCAGAATATACATAAAACCCGGCTACAAGTTCACCATGTACGCCAGGAAAGTCGCCGAAGCCTAACCCCGGCGTCCCCCGCCTATTTTTCCAGGACTTCTATGTTGGCCCTGGGTACGGTGAGCCTGGTGCCGTCGTCGCATTAGCAGGGCAAGGCTTTTTGTGTAATTATTTTTTTATGGAAATAAAAATAGGCACATCTGGCTGGGTGAATGCAAACGCCATCAAAAACGCAATAACATTAAAAAAATATTTGTATTAAATTTAAAAATTATGTTATAATATTCATATACCCTTAACTCGCATGTTTATTGCGTCTCTACCTGGCAACAGGCAAGTATAGAAAATATGGGTGGATTAGTCTGATGTGTCGTGTATTAGTAAGACACAATCAGATGAGCGATAAGTATAGAAGAGTTTAACGGTTGATATAATTCCCAGGAGGGACGACAATGAGTAAAAGAATATACGTAGGCGGCATGCCTTTCACAAGCACCGAAGATGAAATTAAGGCGCTTTTTGCCGCTCACGGTCAGGTAACAAGCGTGAAATTAATAACGGATAAATACAGCGGACAGCCGAGGGGTTTCGGTTTTGTTGAAATGGCAAATGACAACGAAGCAACCACGGCAATAGAAAAGCTCAATGGTTATGACTTGGGCGGAAAAAAACTTACGGTGAATGAAGCAAGACCCATGGCAGATAGAGGAAACAGGGGTGGGTACCGGGGTGGCCCGTCAAGAGGCGGAGGCAACAGGGAACAGCGCGGTGGTTACAACAGGTGGTAATTAACTGGAATAAATAATTTAACCCCGTGGCGCCAGTGGCGCCATGGGGTTTTTTCATTATTACTGACTGATTGGTTTTAACTTCAGGGCTTTCTTTGCTTCA
>JACQXV010000068.1 GCA_016208715.1 Candidatus Woesearchaeota archaeon
AGTTAGGTTTAAAGTTTGTATAAATTATTGCAAAGGAGAACATTTGAAGCCGATGAGAGATTCCACCTTAAACTTCTACTAAAACTGTTTAGACAAAGGGGTACACTTTAGAGTTAGTTTTTGCTGCATCTCAATGAACTCTCTTTTGCATAGCGTTCGACAAAAGCTGCTGCCTCTGTTGCCTCAGCCCAAAGCCAAGCATCCGATAATTAGTAGCTACGGGCAGATCGAGAGTGGATTGTCTTTAGAAACAATCCAACCAGTAGCGGAGTGGCTATTTCTGAGCCTTTTCAATGCAGGCTACTTTGGGAAAGCGTATTTGTTTTGGCTGCGATTGCAAACAGACCCAGCATTAGAAAAGTAAGTGCGACAACTTCATCGTCGAGGAGAGCCAGTTCTAAGCTATCGGTGTGGGGATCGGGTTTCTCCTGCGCCGAGCGGTTTTTACTGGCGCATGATGCCAGAGCACTGATCGATGCGGATTTATCAGCTTGAGATTAAGCATGACTGAGCATCCCGTTCGACGGCTACCTCCGAGCGATCGCTGCCTCAACAACACCCGCAGTTCTTATCTTTTCTGTGCGATTCATCCTTATGGTTTGCTAGAGTCTCAATCAACGTGTTTGGATCGGAAGGAAGATACCCATTGCACGAGGGGAGAGTGGTGGGAGTTTTTATGGAGATGAATTGGTTATTCTCTCTCAACAGCGATTAACAAGGATGCAGCAGCTAGAGCTATTGATGTGGCATCCCCTCTTCACAGGCTTGTGTCCACAATGCCGTCATGAGGTTCCACCGATAACAAAGTGAATCCACTGGGATTGTGCGGTCTGTCAGTGGAGAGATGAAGGGCTTTAGCGCTCCTTTAATCTACTCAATCGACCGAGGATGATAAAGATTTAGATGTCGGTTCATTACCTGGTTTCAGCGCATCTGCTTTATCTTCTATCACAGAAGCATGAAAGGTTCTCGGTTTTGATGTGGAATCTTCTTCTAAACCCACACCCGATTCAACCCCTTGTCATAGAATGCCTGTGTTACGACGTAACGATCGGCAAACGCAGCCAGACGAGATGGTGGCGTTTTTACAGCGGCGATTGAACGCTTATAACTTCCCTTTTAAGATTGATGGGTTCTTCGGTGCCAAAACTGAAGCAGCCGTTATTGGGCGTTGCTGAATAAAGGGATGATTTTGCGAAATTCCCAACGAACTGTCAGAGGTTTCAGCGAACGATTCATACCTTGATTTAGCAATGCCGTTATTGGGCTTCAAGGAAGAGGGATCGACCACGATTCTTCAATATTGGTGGATGGCATTGTTGGGCCACAAACATGGGAAGGTTTAGCCGCCTGCATCGTCATTAATCAAGACGCCTAACGCACTTCGAGGCAAAGAGAG
>JACQXV010000069.1 GCA_016208715.1 Candidatus Woesearchaeota archaeon
AAAAAGAAAAAACAAATAACGCTATAAACAACAAAAATAACAGGACAAGCAACAAAAATAACAGGATAAACAACAAAATAAACAAGAGTGAATGATTTTATCATGGCAAACAACAAAAATCCAAGTGCGCCCAAGAAATCATGCCCAAAGTGCGGCTCGCTCGATGTTGAATTTAATTACTATCTTGACGTCGTTTGCGTACTGTGCAAAACCTGCGGGTATGATGAGCGCGACGAATACGATGTGACGCAGATGGAAAAGACTTCTGCAAAGGCTAAGAAATCATTTTCACCCTATCGGGCGGGGGGCGGCGCAAGAGCAGCAAAAAGTAATCCGCACAGGCTATAACCACAGAATTCTTCAGGGGCTCTGTCCCGAATCTCGCTTGCGCTCGGCCGCTGCACCGCTCGCTGTGAATATCTCCGGCGATCTTGTCGCCGAGAGGGATGTTGAAGCAACCTGTTTATCGTTTCAGCTCGCAGGGTGGCAGCGGCAGATTCGGGACAGAGTCTTCTTCAGGGAAAGATTTATAAAGAATTTGAACTTCTGCCAGGAGTTAAAAGCGCGCATTTTCTCGTCGAGAAAATAGCAATGCTGTACGCTCAGAAATGGGTTTAGAAAAAGGTCATTCTATGCAGGAAAACAAGTCAAAGAAGGAAGAATACGGAGCCGAAAGCATCCAGATATTAGGGGGCCTTGAGGCTGTTCGGAAACGTCCGGGAATGTACATTGGAAGTACTGGGATCACTGGTTTGCACCATCTAGTGTACGAAGTGGTTGATAATTCTGTTGATGAGGCTCTTGCAGGTCACTGTAAACACATCACTGTCATTATACATATGGACAATTCGGTGAGTGTTCTTGATGATGGCAGGGGAATTCCAGTTGACATCCATCCGCAGTTTAACATTTCTGCACTTCAGGTCGTGATGACAAAACTGCATGCGGGTGGAAAGTTCGACAGCAAAACGTATAAGATCGCTGGAGGATTGCACGGCGTAGGCATTTCTGTAGTCAACGCTCTTTCAAAAAAACTTGTTGTTGAAGTTTTCAGGGATGGAAAAATCTATCATCAAGATTACCTGTTGGGCGAGCCGGGCGAACTGAAGGTCGCGGGGACAACCGACAAGCGTGGAACGCTCGTGCGGTTCTGGCCAGATAATTCAATTCTCGAGACCGTCGACTTTCACTTTGAGACAATCGCATCTCGCATGCGCGAATTCGCGTTTCTCAACCGTGGCTTGACCATCGATATCCGGGATGAACGCTCAGACGGAAAAGAGCATTCATTTCATTATGAAGGAGGCATTGTCCAATTCGTTGAGTACCTTAATAAGAACAAGAATCCGCTGCATCCCACCGTGTATTTTGAGAAACAGAAAGACCAGTACGCTCTTGAGATTGCCCTGCAATATAATGATGGCTACAATGAGAACATGTTTACATTTGTGAACAATATTAACACGATCGAGGGTGGCACGCATCTTGTTGGATTTAAGGCAGCGCTCACGAAGACATTTAACAAGTATGCGGAGAAGAATAAGATCGAGTCTGAACTCAAGCTGACAAGTGAAGATGTTCGTGAGGGCCTTACCGCGGTGGTCTCGGTGAAGATGCCTGAGCCCCAGTTTGAAGGTCAGACAAAAGCGAAGCTTGGCAACTCTGAGGTCAAAGGGATTGTTGAGTCGTTGGTATCCGCCGGCCTTGACACTTTCCTTGAAGAAAACCCGCAAATGGCGCGGCTGATCATCGAGAAAGCGATGCAAGCTGCAAAAGCACGGGAAGCGGCTCGCAAGGCGCGGGAATTGACGCGTAGAAAAGGAGCATTGAGTTCGGGCGGTCTTCCTGGAAAGCTTGCAGACTGCCAGGAGCGTGATCCTGCGAAAAGTGAAATTTTTGTCGTCGAAGGGGATTCAGCCGGGGGTTCAGCAAAGCAAGGACGAAGCAGGCAATTTCAAGCGATCCTTCCCTTGCGTGGCAAGATCCTCAATGTTGAAAAATCCCGCCTGAATAAGATCTACGAGAACCAGGTTATTACGATGCTTATTACGGCGCTCGGCTGCGGAATTGGCGATGAATTTGATATTTCCCGGACCCGTTATCATAAGATCATCATCATGACTGATGCGGACGTAGACGGCTCTCACATATCTACGCTGCTCTTGACATTTTTCTTTCGCTACATGCGGCCATTGATTGATTCGGGTATGGTCTATCTTGCCCAGCCCCCACTCTATCGTATCGCGAAAGGCAAATCGTTTAAGTATGTCTACTCCGACCAAGAGCGAGACGCCGCGGTAAAGGAATATGGCGGCGAAGGCATCGTAGTTCAGCGATATAAAGGCCTTGGCGAGATGAATCCGCAGCAGTTGTGGGAAACGACACTTGATCCTGTCGTGCGCCAACTCAAGAAGATCACAATTGAAGACGCAGTGGAGGCTGACAAGATGTTCACGATCTTGATGGGTGATCAGGTGGAGCCTCGTCGTGATTTCATCATGCAAAACGCACATCAAGTGTTGAATCTGGATGTGTAAATGGATGTATAAAGCGCACAGCATTCACACAAGTTTACTTCTTGCGTAGCTGTTTAAGTGCATGCCGTGTGTAATCAATCATCGACACAACTGACGCGCCGACCAGCAGATATGCTAGCCACCAGCTGTAAGGAAGTTGTGAAACGATTGCAAAAAGGCTGCAAAACTGCACAATCGTAACTACTTTTCCGGACACGCGGGCCTTGTATTCGAGATGCAGTCTACGAAAATCGAATAAGACCATAACACCAAGGACAAGAAAACCTGCAAGCAAATAGAGGTCACGCAAGAAGAAGATCACAAGAAATGTGGTGTCGATTACGTTTGTGGCATAAAAGAAAATCAGTAGGATTGCTACAAAAATTTTGTCGCAGGCAGGATCGAGTATTGCGCCGAGAGGATTTTCTAATTTCATCCTGCGCGCGACAACACCATCGATCCAGTCGCTGAGAGCGGCAAGCAACAGAAAGACAGCGGCCCAAAAAGAGTTCGGATATACAGCAGCAACTGCAAATGCGAGCGGGATTCGAAGAAGGGAAATAATGTTTGCGGGATTTAATATGCTGAAATTCCGCCCACCCGGGCCATTATTTGTGATCGGTGGTAGCTGCGAGCTTTTGACAGATGGCGTTGTTCGTCGGTAATGCATGTGAATGTGGGATGGAAAAGTGTTGTGAGGTAGAAGGCTGTTCTCAGGTGCGGACTGTCACGTCTGAGGCCCGTGCTTGCTGCTTGACAAATCCGCTTGCGATGCCTTCTCCAACAGAAAAGGTTTGCCGGCTTATTACTTCGGTAAGAAGTTCCGCAAGTGTCTTTGGCTTCTCGTACTTCGCAAGCACTACAGTGGTGTTTAGTGTGCGTTCAAGATATGCTACTGCTTCGTCCTTGCCGCCGAGCTCATCCACAAGACCCATGTCCTTCGCTTGCGCTCCGAGATAAAAGAGGCCGTTAGCAAGTTTTCGCGTCTGTTCAACGCTTATACCGCGGTTCTTGGCAACTTCCAAAATGAAGTAGTTATGGATGGCGTCAAGATTTCCCTGGAAGATTTTCTCTTCTTCTTGCGTGAGTTGTCGAAACGGTATTCCCATGTCTTTGTATTGTCCTGCGACAAGCCTTTGGTATGTGATGTTGTAGCGGTTTATGAATTGTGCAAAGTCAAGATACGACGCGATTACGCCTATGCTGCCTGTAATGGACAGCGGATGCGCAACGATGTAGTCGGTAGAGCTCGCGATCCAGTAAGCTCCGGATGCTCCTGACTCACGAATCCAAGCAGCAGTTATTTTGTTGCTCTTTTGGATCGCTGATGCGATTTCCGCGCTTGCAACTGCAGATCCTCCGGGTGAATTGATTTCAAAGAGAATAGCTTTTATTTCCGGATTCTCGTCCGCCTCTTGGATGAGCTTGATGATCTGATCAGATTCTGTCACTTCAGCAGAAAACACGGTCCCCGCGTGCGAAACAAGGATGGGCCCTTCAATGGTGATATGTGCAACGTTTCCTTCCAACGCGACCGGCGTGCCGGAAATGAAGAACCCGATGACGAGTGACGAGATAAAGCTGATGAACGCTAATAGAAACAGCACGAGAAGTGCAGTTCCCCAGCGGTGTGGTCGGGGTGGAATGGCCTCAACGGCCGTTGGTTGCTTTTTCATTCTCTAGTCGTATTGTTAGCTGTGTTTTTTGTGTCTGTGTTTTTTTGTGTAATACTCTTCTCATGCACAAAAATGTCGCCAAACATTTTTGTGTAGGGTTTGAAACCCCGCCCTTTATGGCGGGGAGGTTCATTTCCTTGGTCGCACTTCGAAAGGTAACATAAGCTACATAACGAACCGTTCAACAACACGAGTTTGGCTGAGGTATTCTAAGAACCGTTGATCTTTGTTGAATAAGTAGTAGATGGGATCGATGAGCCATAAAATTATGAATGGGACAACGGGGAAAAGAAAGATGCTGCGTACAAGGCACTGGAGAAAGCCGGGAGTGCCGGCGCGGTTTGGGTCCCTCACAGATACTACGAGGATGTTCACGATCATTTTTCCGATCGTTTGTCCAGTTAGGTATTCGAGCAGTATGAAGTACGAGAGCACAAACAATGATACAAGGATGAACACATACAGTAGTGCTCTGCGGATTTCAGAATTTGACAACAGGAAGTGATATGTTGCTGAAAATCCTGCACTGCTTCCTAAGCTCGAAAGGAGGATTTGCCGAAATGAACTGAAAATGAAGAGATCAATAACAAACAAATCTATAATGAACGCCAAAGCACGCTTCCAAAGTACGGCGGGTCCGAGAAAGCTGTGTCGTTGAGGAAGTTCAAGATCCATAACGAAAATATGAGAGTGCAAATTTATAAATGTGTTGATTGAAGGGGCTCTGTCCCGAATCTGCCGCTGCCACCCTGCGAGCTGACGCGATAAACATGTCGTTAAACATCCTCTCGGCGACAAGATCGCCGGAGATATTCACAGCGAGCGGTGCAGCGGCCGAGCGCAAGCGAGATTCGGGACAGAGCCGATTGAAGCGGTGATTAGATTGTTGGTTCTGCTCTTGTTGCACACAACTACACTAATTTGGTTCATAGTTTTCTATCGCATTCGTGTTTGTTTAGCCGCGCTGCCACCAGCCCCGCATACTCACTTACGTTCGTAGATGTCAAAGACCACCGATCACAGGCCGGTGGTTCATTGAAAGTGAGATTGTCAAAAGCTCGCGACCACCAGTGAAACACTGGCGGCATGCTCGCCCCTTTGGGCTCTGGTCGCTCGCACATGAAGCGAGTTTTTGACTCAGTGAAAATTCTACCAGTCCACGACTGGTGGAATTACCGTGCATTTAATTGTCGACAACAGTTCACCACAAAGCTTATAAAGGAACAGGTGGATGTGGACTCTCATGTATAAGAGGCCAAAAACACCGTTAAACAAGAAACAGCTTGAAGAGCGAGCGTTGCAGGAGCAGGAAGAAATCCGTCGAACTCCGCTGCCAAAGGACAACCAAGTGTTCGGGATTGTAGAGATGCGCGTAGGTGGTAGCAGGATGATGGTGCGTTGCATGGACGGCAAAGTGCGCAACTGCAGGATTCCGGGTCGCTTGAAGAATAAACTGTGGGTGCGTGAGGGAGATCTTGTAATCGTCGCGCCATGGGAATTTTCCGGCAACGAGAAGGGCGACGTTATTCTCAAATACAAGCGCAACCAGTTCGAGCATTTGCGTGAGCGCGGGATGTTGAAGAAACTTGATGAATTTGGAGAATTGTGATTCCTTTTTCTTACTTTTTTGTTAGAGTGCTCTTTTAGCCCAAGTTTGACAGTTTCTTGATTATTTCACTGAAAAATGGCGTTTGACAGAAGCAAAGATTTCCGCGTTTTCTCAAGAAAATTCAAGATTGGCCATATATGAAAATCGAGGAAATCGATGACTTGTCCATACACTATGCGATCAAAAAAGTTTCCAAGAACACCGCCAAGCACAAGTGCTGTCGGTATTACGAATGAGATCTTCTTAGAAATTGCATCGTAATAATAGATGATGAAACCCAAGACCATGACTGATAGCCAGATGAAAAACCAGGTTTGGTTTTGGAGAAGTCCGAATGCTGCTCCGGTGTTTGTGGAATAAGTCAAAGAAAATATCGACGAAATGATGGTTTTGGTTTCATGCAGGGAAAAAGTTGCTCGGATAAGGTGCTTAGTGAGCTGATCAAGTGCTAAAATGGCGAGTGCAATGATAAAAAAGATCGCGTGGTGTTGATTAAGTCTTTTTGATAGAGTGTTTTTCATAAGCGCACGGTTTGGACGCACCGCGGGCGCTCCAAACATTACCTTGCCACTACATTGCCATTGGCTGCTATTGATATCGGGTTACCATTGATATCGTGATCTGTTTTCTGGACCTGCTGCAATGCGTTCGAGGTTCGCGAGTCGTGCATTGATCGAGTCAAGGCTTGCTTTGATGGTGTCGAGTTTTGAATGCATCAGTTCAAGGTCGTGCCGAATATCGTCGTTGGCTCCCTGATATCGTGCACTCATCTCCCCTTGTCCAAGTTGGGCCGGTGTAAGACGTGGCTGTGCTGCTTGTTCAAATGCTTCTGGTTGTTGCACAGCTGCCTGTCCGTACTGCGATTGCGCTTGTGGGTATTTTGGCTGGCTTGCTCCACCCTGCCGTTGTGGATAGAGAGCTTGAGCGGGCTGCATCGATGGCGTCTGTGCAAAACCTTCTTGCATAGCTGCTTGTGATCCCGGGTATTGTTCCATACCCGACGGAGGCATGGCGGGTGGAGGCGTGGCAGGCTGCATTTCATCAATTGTCTGCGTTCCAATTCTTTGTTCGAAAGAGGGGAGTGTTCCCAGTTCAGCTCCCTGACCAGGGACTTGTGCTCCACCTAGACTTCCACCCAGACTTGGCTTTTCTTCAAGATTGAAATCACCAAAGTCTTCAATATTTCCAAGGTCGCCGAAATCTTCTTCTTTTTTCCAAAATTTTAGTTTATCAACGAATCCCATGATGATTGTAACCCCCGAAATGTGTGCTAGTCGAGGAAGAACGTTGGTTTCTTGGTTCTTCCCTTCTTATAAAAACTGTACGCGACAATAATTGCAACTATGATAAGTATGAACACAGCAATAAGAATGTACTGCCGTTTGAGCTGGAGTCCGCCGATTTGTTGTTTTTCTGAAACGAATTCTTCAAGTGTTGTCACGTTTTCCGCGAGAGTCGCTGCGGCGCCGGTCTGTTCAACTTGCGCAGTGCTCGGAGTGGGAACAAGAACAGGAACGTACTGCGATACCGTTACTGTCACGGGGTCTCCTTTAGCGGTAAAACTCAGCCCCTGATTTTTGTAGTGTGCGATCGGCGCAGAGAGGGAATAGGAGCCTTCTACATTGAATGTGATTGGGTACTCTAGGACGCGCAGGCTTTTTCCGGGAACGTTGACTGTCCACGCGCGATCGTTGTCTTCGACCTGCACTAATGCTTCTTCAGTTCCGATATTGCGAACCTCGATGGTGACAGTGGTTTCCTGAGAAACATTGAGCTGCGAAGGAACTCTTTTCTCCACAAATATTCCCGGCCCGATTATTTCTGCAGCAGCAACCTTAATGCTCTCCTCCGTGCTGTTCGCTGTAAACGCATTGCCGTACGCGTCGCTGTATTCAACAAGCGTTTTGTTGAGCTTCAAACTGTCATTCGCTATCTTGGGTCTTATGCGTTCAATATCATTTAGCGTGGCTGCTTCAAGAGGTCCCAGGCGTTTTATATAGTACTTTGAATCTCCGATTGTATCTATGCCATTTTGGAGCGAGAAGTAGACGATCATATCCCGCACTTCTTCTTCCGCTTCGGTATTCTTGATTTCATAATCAACCTCAATGATTTCGCCAACGCTTACCTCATCATCGCTCAAGTATTTTGTTACAGTAACCTCCGGCCGTTTTGGATTCACAGTAAAAGTTGATGTTTTGTTGGTGCGATAGATGAAGAGTCCTTGCGGGTCAAAATACGTGACGAACGTTGTGACATTGTAGTATGTTTTCTCGTGAACGCGGGGCGGCGTTATGCGATACGTGTAGACGTCGGTATCGGCATCTTTATTGAGTTTAACTTTCTTTGATGTAGCTCCAATGACAGACAGCCCAGAATCGACGACATCCTGCACTTCAACATTTCTCACGTTAGTGATGCGCGGGTTGTCTATGGCAACTGTAAAGTCAGTCTCTTCTCCGCCATCAAGGACAAACCCTTCCGAAGAGTCGTGCGTGATGGAAAGATCGGCAAATGGTTTGACGGTTATTTCAAATTCAGTGCTGTTTTGATATTCTTCTCCGAACTGGTTCTTGTACGATGCGCTGATGTTTATTTTGTACGTTGTTGAAACATTTAATCTTGGAAACACGACACCGAAGTCGTGAGATGTCTTACTTTCCTGCAGTCCGAGATAAGGGATCGTCGATGATAAAACATCAAATAATGTTGTGTTCAAGGATACTCGAACATCGCGTAGAATAGAGTAAGGGTTGATGTTGTATGCATTGATGCGGACGCGCTGTGCACTAAGGGCCTCTACATCGCGCGTATCGTCATCTTCGGTAAAAGTAAAGGCCGGGACCGCATGCATGTCTGACTTGTCTATCAAGTCCATCTTCAATTTGAGTCCGGGATCCGCGACGCTGAAAGGTTCGTGTTTAATCTCTGTGTAGTTCTTATTTTCATAAACATAATCTGCGGTGACGACAAGCTCTTGGAATCCGCTGCGACGCGTGCCGAATTTTAAAAAGAATTGTTTAGAAACGTTGTGGTTCAGCTTTCCGCTCCAGCGAAGTAACGATTGATCGATCTGAGTTATCTGGTCAGAAGTTATTTTAGTGCTTGTGCGATTTCCTGAAGCATTGATAAGTTCCCGTCGAAGAGTTATTGTCCCGAGATATTGCAGTGAGGGGGGAATATGGATGTTGACCCCCCGAATGGTGAGTGATTTGTTTAGGTGATTTGATACATTAATCGCAAAGCGGACATTCTCTCCTATAAGCACTCCGGGATTTTGAGCAGAGTCACTAAAATCGTAATCGTCGAAGAAGAGTTTCACGGCCACGCTTTCATTTTTTGGGGTGTAAGTTCCTGTAGTGAAGTCTTCGACAACCTGTGCGGTTTGAACCTCAAGCAGGGGCAGGATATCAAATTCACGGCCTCCCGAGTAAATTTCCTTGAGCTCATAGCCATCATAATAAACTGCCTTTGCCTGGAGTTCTCCATGAAATTCTCGTTTCCCCTTGATCGTGTACGTGCACGTCTTGCTCGCGCCAGCATCAATGTTATTGTAACGAGCGTACACCGAGTTCTCATATTTTCTGCAGCCGCCGTCGATATCGACAATTTCAATCGAGTCAGGAAACTGGTCAATAAAGGTGATGTTGCGCGCATCGTCCGTGCTTACGGTGATAGTTGATGTGATTGTTTGTTCCTCTCCTACAAAGAATCTCGTATTCGTGGCGGTCCTCGAAAGCGTTATCGCCGGTTTTCGTTGAAACACGCGAATCGTGGCAAAATAGCGATGTTCGTCAGTATTAAAGTCAGTCGCGTTGAAGCAGAATTCGAAAAGCCCTTCACGCAATTCCTTGCACTGGTTTAATGGCACTGATGCGTACATGTTGCCCCCATCGACAAAGAGGCTGTCGCGGTCATCGTTTAGCGTGACGCGAAACGTGAAGCGGTCGTCCACTTTGACATTCTCGCCTGAGAATACGTTGCCGGAGAAGACTTGAGTGAGGGAGGCAACGCTGGTTGCAGGAAGTACAAAAAGAAACAGACACACGAGCAATACGACAAAAAGACGATCAGCTTGATTCATCAGCACCCTCTTTTTTTAGAGCAATAAAGCGCTCAATGACCCATAAAATACTATACTTACAAGAAACAGGATATTTAAATGTTGCGAAATCCGCGCGCGTTTTCGCCTAACCTAGCGATTTTGGCGCTGTTTTGTGCTTCGTTGGTTCATAAACGTTTCATTTGAAACAGACTTTCTTGTTTCTTGTCAGCTTTGGCCAATGTTCCGTGGCACTCCGATGCGGAACGGCGGAACGGTTTTGACAACCCTCGGCACACCGCGTCAGAACAGGGCAAGCCGTGCACACGGGCGTCGTTTTACAGTGCTGTTTTGCAAGCTCCACAAGAAGCGCATGATATTCCTTGTACAAGCACACATTTTCAGAGACAGAGTGTTCGATAATGCTTTGTAATTCTGCATAAGGAATGCCATTGTCGCACAACCCGGTGCGAAAAAAGATTCTTTTTGTATATGCATCGATCACAAAGCGCGGCCGATCCAGCGCGTAGAGAATCATTGAATCTGCAGTTTCAGGTCCGATGCCATGAAGCGACAGAAGTTGTGAGCGAAGAGCATCAAGATTTTTGTGTTGTAATGATGAGATTGGATTCTGCAGCACAAACCCGGAGAATGATTTGATTCTCTCCGCTTTTTGGTTATAATATCCTGCAGGCCGAATCAGTTGCGCGAGTTTCTGGTGTGGTGTTTTTGATATTTTCTTGGGGTCGATGAGTTTTTTCCTGCGGAGATTTTCAAGCGCCAGCTCGACATTCTTCCATGCCGTGTTCTGCGTCAGAATCGCGCCAAGCATTACTTCAAATCGTTCATGGCCGGAAAGCGAACTCCTGCGGTTTTTTTCATACCTGCCATGGATTGGCCACCAGCCTTGTGGACCGTACGCATCGTATAATAGAGCATAGAGAGCGCGTATAGAGCGAGTCGTCTTTGTGTTTGGATGCATGCATCAGAACATTTTGCGCCGGCTTAAATACCTTGTTGAAAGAAAGTTATGTCAAGTTAGGTGGTTTGGCTCAAGTTTAGCCTTTCCCTTCACTGGACACTCGACACTCATTAGCGTGAGGTATTTAAGCATCGTAGGTACAATGTCTTGTATGGAAATCAGCCAATTAATCGCAGAAACACAAAAGTTCCACAACGAAAGAACACGTTCGTTGCGTCAGGAATCAATGTTGCGTCTCAAGCACGGCACTCCACAAAAAAGTGGGCCGCGCGGGTCACTCCAAAGACCTATCGATTATTTTTTCAACCACCTGCGGGATCACATCACATTGAATCACGAGATATTACGAAAACGTGCCAACAACCAGGATTTTGCGCCAAACGATCTTCGAAAAAGAACCATCCAGCAGCTCTATTTTCAGCAGTTTCGAAAATTAAGTGTTGGCGCATAAACTTTTCAAACGCGCCATGATTATAAGAACAATGAACAAAAAGAGGAGGTGAACGTCATGACACTGTATTTTAAGAAGGCAAAGAATTTCGATCGGTACAACTTCTTTGAAGAGTTTGAATTAGATCTTCGCGCTGATCTAGACATCTATACGATCGTTGGGATAGACGATGATATCGACGAGGACGTTATAACCTCCTCAGAAGCAGGATTTGCGCAAGGGTACCTGTCTGCGTGACCCTGTAGGGTACAATCTCTTTCCATTTTCTTTTGTTTCCTTCTTTGCTGCCAACAAGGTACCAACAAGATATTCTTTTCCCCAGAAGACGAGGATTTTCTCTTCTGAAGAGAGACAACGAAAGAAATTTTATATACTGTTGCTGGTTTTTGTGGCGTGTGAACATCCTCATCAAAGAAGAGTTTTTTGCAAAACGGCGCTTCTTCATTGATGAAGGCTTTATCATGTGAAAAGTGTCCAAAGTCATAGATTGCACTGCGGGCGCGCGCATAGTATACAGATGAAGTACACAGATGAAATACACAGATGACAATGAAAATAAAAGAATCGTATTTGTTTAGCTACTCACATCGCAGCGTCGCCACGACGCTCGCTGTGCAAGCTAAGCCGCTTACCGAACCGAGAATCGTGTGAGACTCTGTAAAAGCCGTTAGCTCGCAGGTCGGTGGCGACGCTGCTAAACAAATACAAAGAATCTTTGCACAATGGCAGCAACACAAGAAGCACATCAACGCGACGAACATAAGAAACTAGAAGAGCCCAAAAAATTCCGCATCATGGCGGCGGGCGACTTGCACAGCGACGCGAGTCTCGCAGCAAAACTTGCAGACAAAGCTGAAAAGGAACACGTCGATCTCGTGATCCTTACCGGCGACATTACTCATGTTGATCAACTTTCTGAAAACATGATGGGCCCATTTGTCAAACGCAAGCTCAAAGTTCTTTTTGTTCCAGGAAACCACGACAGTTTTGCCACGGCTGATTTCTTAGCGGAAATGTATGGCGTGAAAAATATCCACGGATATTCTGTCAAGTACAAGGACATTGGAATATTTGGCTGTGGCGGGGCACACACCGGCCCGGTCACGAGCATTGACCAAAAAGAAATGCTGCAATACCTTGAGCGCGGCTTCAAGAATATCGAATCATTAAAGAAAAAAATAATGGTCACGCACGTACACCCTGCAGGATCAACGGGGGAGAAGTTTTCTGCATTTCTCAAAGGATCTGATGCAGTGCGAAAAGCAATCGACAAATTCAAGCCAGACATCCTGCTTTGCAGTCACGTGCACGAGGCTGATGGGCTTGAAGAAGTGATCGGTCAAACCAAAGTGGTCAATGTAGGAAGAAAAGGAAAGATCATCGAACTGTAGTTCAAGAGCATATCACGCCCACACAAGACGATGGCACCGATGTAGTCCTGGCGGAGCTTGATGCTATTGAGTAATGCAACGCAAAAAAGATAAACCGGGAGAGCGAATTGCTCTTGTCACAGGCGCGAATCGCGGCATCGGCTTTGCAGTGGCACGGGGACTTCTCGACAATGATTTCCAAGTAATTCTCTTGTGCAGAAACAAGAGATCTGGTGAAGCTGCTTCACAAAAGTTAGGAAAAAAGAACAGCGTCCTAATTGTTGCGGACATACGTGATGAAAGGTCGATTATTGCTGCACAAAGGTACATTACAAAAAAATTTGGTAAGCTTGATATTCTTATCAATAACGCCGGAGAAATTGATTGCGGTGAAGCAACCATAGAACAAACTCCCACAAGCGAGTTCGACCGTATTCTTTCTATAAACCTGCGCGGGCCATTTCTGATGTGCAAGCATTTTCTTCCTCTGCTCAAGAAATCCAATTCTGGGCGGATCGTTAACGTTTCAAGCGAAATGGGGATCATTGGTCCTGGTATCAGAGGAAACAAACCAGCGTACCGCATCTCAAAAGCAGCGCTCAATGCACTCACTTCAGTTCTTGCAGCACAGCTCAAGGGCACAAAAATCCTCGTCAACGCAGTGTGTCCTGGATGGTGCAAGACGCGCATGGGTGGAAACGGCGCGCACCGCAGTCCCAAGAAGGGAGCGGAGACAATCATTTATCTTGCGACTCTGCCGAAAGGAGGACCATCCGGAAAGATGTTCCGCGACAAGAAAGAACTCCCGTATTACCGATGCAACAGGATCTGCTGGCTCATAAAGAAATTCATCCCTTGATCACGCCTAATGGAACAAGCCGTGCGACCTTCAACGAAACACCGTCATCATGCACACTGTCTACCACGGCCTCGATATCCTTGTACGCCTTCGGAGCTTCTTCAGCAAGACCTGCAGGAGATGTTGCGCGCGCAATGATGCCGTGCTTCTCTAAATCAGCGCTCACCTCTTTGCCATGGAATTCCTTGAGTGCACGATGGCGAGACATTGCTCTGCCAGCACCATGGCAGGTAGAACCAAAAGTCTTCTCCATCGCTAAATTTGTTCCGTGCAGAATATAAGATGCAGTGCCCATGCTTCCCGCAATCAGCGCAGGCGTGTCAGGAAAACTTCGCGTCGCACCCTTTCGGTGTACATAGAGCTTTCGCTTCTTTCCGTCAATACGATGTTCCTCAACCTTGCAGATGTTGTGCGCGATGCCATAGATCGTCTGCATCTCAAGATCATCCCAACTACGGGAAAAAACTTTTGCAAAGGTCTCGCGCGCCCACTGTGTCATAACAAGACGATTCGCGAAGGCATAATTTACAGCCGCCTTCATCGCAGCAAAATAATCCTGACCCTCTTGCGAATGGATCGGTGCACACACGAGCTGCTGGTCAGGAAGTTTTATCTTATACTTTTCACACGCCCGCGCGTGTATTTTGAGATAATCTGATGCAACTTCATGACCGAGACCGCGAGAGCCGCAATGCAGCATGATGACAACCTGATCATCAAACAGATTATATTTTTTCGCGTATGCTTTGTCAAACAACTTATCCACACGCTGGACTTCAAGAAAATGATTTCCGGCGCCAAGCGTCCCCAGCTGAGGACCACCACGCTGCTTTGCGGTGCCTGAGACTTTTTTTGGATCAGCTCCCTGCATGCAGCCCCGTTCCTCAAGATGCTCAATATCTCTCTTAACTCCATAACCATTTTCTACAGCCCAATTCGCTCCGTCCACAAGTACATCATCCAGCTTATCTGCTGCCAGCCGTAACCTTCCCCTGCTTCCGACGCCGCACGGGATGTTGCGAAACAGCTCAGTGATCAGTTCACGCTTCTGTTGGGCGATATCTTTCACTGTCAGGTTTGTGCTGATCATGTTGATCCCGCAGTTTATGTCAAAGCCAGTCATCCCCGCTGAAATAATTCCTTCGTCCGGGTCAAATGCACCAACAGCTCCAACAGGCAAACCATAACCCCAATGCATATCTGGCATCCCGACCACAGGATCGATCACTCCGGGAAGCATGGCAACATTCGTCAACTGCTTAAGCGCCTCGTCCTCGATCGCGTTGATCACATCAGCATTCGCGATAATCTTCGCATTGACGCGCATGCCTTCCCGTGCAGACTTCGGAATAATCCATTCAAAATCGCTGATGGGCTGAAGAAACTCTTTCATACCGACAACAAGATTTTGGACACTATATAAATCTTTTTAAGAATTCGCCTTTGCGGCTTTTCTTGGCAGACGACTTGTTTTTCTCTTTTGAATATTATTTTGAATACTGCTGAGCGATCGCGTTGGCGGTTGCATTGTTCTTTTTTGCGCGCTCCGTTCCCGCCATTGCCGGATTTCAGCAAGGACTCCTCCATAAAGAAAGAACCACGACAAGACAAGGATCCCATCAAAGATTCCGGCGTTGTTTGCATCTAATAAAATACCCGAGCACACCTGCACACGCTTAAACGGAAGCAAGAGCGCATTGTTTCCTGCAAGACAGTCAAGTGATAAATGTGCCAGTATCCCAAATCCGCTGATGAGCAACAGAAATGCTGCGCCATGAAATCTCCTTTTCCAAGCTATCTCCTTCATTCGTTTTGACCATGCGGCACAGAAGACACACAGCAAAAGAATGAACACGGGTAGCACGAGTGCGTGCGTGATACTTCGATGATAATTTACATAATTGCCAGTTAATTGTGACACCAGCATGCTTACAAAGATGTCAACATCAGGAAACGCGCCGGCGGCACCCGCGAGAAAAACATAGATGAACGAAAACTTCAACTTCGTGAAATATCGGCGATAAGTCTCTGCAATAAGCATAGGAAAAATGATGTGGGCTGCTGGAAACGCCATACAACCATTCTATGCAAACTTTTATTTTTAAATGTTTGGACTTTCTTGTTCATTAAGTGAATGGTATTTGTTTAACAGCGTTGCTACCGACCCGCGAGCTGAATGTTTTTACATCATGCACAAAATGTCGCCAAACATTTTTGTGTGGGGTTTGAAACCCCGCCCTTTAGGGCGACATTTTTGGCATCCTAAATGTCAGAAATGCAAAGCATTTCTGAGCATGCTCAGAAACCAAAGGTTTCTGACAAATCGGTCTATATATGCAGGCGTCCGTTTAAACTCCGCACTTTAGTGCGGAGTAGGACGCCTGCGACCGATTTTTATGATCTAGCACTATTATTTCTCACACGATTCGCGGTTCATTATTGCTGATAATTGATGATAATTAGTTTTACGCGCGCAGCGAGCGTCGTGGCGGCGCCGTTAACAAATACGAGCATTCTGCTGTTTGTTTCAGGTCGCAGAGTGGCAGCGGCACATTCGGAGACAGAGCCTGCGAAAACGTACGTGGAAAGCTTCGTCGGTAAGAGAACTTCGCCACATATGTACGACCAGCACCGCTCAGACGCGCGGCGCGCATCTTCGCTCAATTTCCGCCACAGCCAGCTCGTGAGTGGATGTCGTTTGTTGATGGCTGACATCCCCATAAG
>JACQXV010000095.1 GCA_016208715.1 Candidatus Woesearchaeota archaeon
GATCTGGGATCTCTATTAAACTCAGCGAGGCTGTCACCAGCCCCGCTGGTCTTAAAAACCGGACATGAACGCTTTCCCTTCATCCGGCGCTTCAATGTCTTGGTGTTTGTCATTCATACCTCATCTGCTATCTCTAGCAGATTTGGCATCATGGCAATGACGATGAAGCAACTGAAGATTTTTGGGCGTTGCTGAAATTGTAATGAATTAATATCTCTACCTTTGATTCCAGGTAGTTCTAGTTGAGGCGATGTTTGAGAGCGATCGCCTCAACTAGCCCAGTTTCAGGAGAAGATTGTTGCAGAGGATAGATGAAGGCGATCGCCCGGAAAGAACAGAATTCAGAGAGACGATCGCCGATACTAAAAGGTGAAGGCAATCACCGTTGTTACCAGAGGTATAGGAGGTGGCAAATATGACTCCTGATGAATACTGGAAAACTGTAGCTCGGTACTGGAGTGGAAGCCTCAGCATTGAAGAAGTAAGACACTATCAGATCGCAGGCATTCTGGCAGAGTGTGCTGCTAGAGAAGGAGGCAGCACCTTATTGCCCCACTCCATGCAGCAGTCTCATGTGCTCCCCCAGCAGCTAGAGCCAGAGACATTACGGCTCTTCCCAGCTTTTGGTGAAAAAGGGCGTAGCCGCTGAGCTTGATTACGAAGGTGCTAGGTTTCCAAGCTGTTGCAGAACCCAGATCACCAAAACCTGGGAAGAGCCGACATTGCTTGTCCTGGGGCTTACTGCCCTAGTGCTGGCAGATTTACCTTCAGACCAGCCTATCTCAGGCTGAGAGATTGTCCGAGGACGGGAAATGACTGCTAGATTGCGAGCCGGAAGGAGGCACTTTGAGGGAATGGCTCTGAGGAAAAGAAACGATTCCCTCTTGAGAGTTGAGCCAACTTGCTGGATGGTAAGACTGCGATCGCATCAGGGCGATACCCTCCGCTCATTTCTCTTTTTTCGGTACGCTTGAAGACTTAAACGTACCGAAACAAGAAAGGCTTTAGAGGGGCAACATCTGCTGGGCATTGTTTCGCTCCTACTCAGACCCCGGCTCTAAGTGTAATTGTGAAAAGAAGCTGTCCTGGTAAGTTTTCAACCGTAATCGTACCGCCCAAATGTTTGATTAGCTTCTGTACCAGTGTTAGACCTAACCCGGTTCCACCTTGCTTCCAGGGGTCAGCATTCGGAATGCGATAGAACTTATCAAAAATATGAGTGAGTTCATCGGCGGCAATCTCGCCACTTGTGTTGCTGATCTGAATTTGCATCGAGTCTGATTGAGCTTGGGTGGTGACTGTGATTTGTCCGTTCTGTGGCGTGTATTTACAAGCATTATTTAACAACTCTGCCAAAATTCGCTCTAGAGTTGCTGAGTCAGATATCACAACAGGCAAATTTGAGGAGAAGTCTATCTGAAAGGTTTGTTGGCGCTCTCTCGCCCGCTCTTGGAAGGGGGCGGCGACTTGAGGAAGCCACTCCTGTAGCCGAATGGATTCCATTGTTAGAGGGTGCTCACCTGCTTCAAGCCGTTGGAGATCTAGCAAATCATTAATCAAGCTAATTTCTCGATTGCACTCTGTATCTAAAATTTGAAGATACCGATCGACGGTACTTCTTTTTTCCAATTTTGTGACCTCTTCAGGAGCAGTTCGTTCTTGCTCGATCGCAATTTTTAACATCCGAATTGCCATTCTCATATTGGTAACGGGGGAACGAAGTTCATGAGACGTGGTGCTGAGAAAACTATCTTTGAGTTGGTCAAGTTTTTTCATCTCCTGAATTTGAACTTGCGAGGCCTGATATAACCGGGCTTGCCGAATCGCAATCGCGCACTGGTTCGTAACTTGCTGCACCAGGCGAATTTCTGACTCACTAAAACCATCTTGCTGCGACTTGAATAACCGCAGATCGCCCAAAGTGCCCTGGTCATCGTTAATGGGACACGATAGAATCGCGAGGTGACGAGTTGAGCTTTGATCTAGTTCACAAAACTGGAAAAGCTCACCTTGTAAAAGCTGGCGGTAGGTTTCGGGCAAAGTTGCCATCGAGATGACCCGTCCTAATGATGAAGGGGAATGGGCACCCCCCTCAACCGCGAAGTTTGTGAACTCATAGCCAACAGTGGAAGTCGCTAAATCAAGGTCATACAGCGCCGTATCACAGCAAATTAAGCCAAGTACGAGGGATATTTCCTGTACTACTGTCTGTAAAATCTGGCTTTCATCCAGACTGTCCCGCACTTTATCGGTAATGCGTTTCAGACCTGCTTCAAACTCAAGTGCTTGCTGCAACTGAGCCGTGCGCTCTTGTACCTGGCGTTCTAGCTCTGAGTTGAGGTTTGTTAAAAGCCGTTCGACTTGCTTGCGCTCGGTAATGTCGCGTAGTAGCCATAGCAAGCTGACGACTTGACCGAACATATTACGAACGACTGACACCGTCAGTGCTACATCAAACGGCGATCGCTGGGGTGAACGCAGACGAATCTGCCAATCTTGCAGTTTATCTAGCTGCTGTAACCGATCAAGTTTGAGATGAAAGATGGAGCGATCGGGCTGCTCAATAAAAACGAGGAGTGGTTTGCCAACTAGAAACTCTTGGGAAACATTGAGCAGAGCCGCGATCGCATGATTTGCTACCTGAATCCTGCCATTGATATCTGTGACGAGATAGCCATCCGGTGCAAACTCAAACAACTCTTGATAGCGTTGACGTTCAAACTCTACAGCTTGGCGAGTATTGACTAGCATTTCATTATGATGATGCAGTTCCGCCTCAGATGCCTGCAATTCTTCTAAAACAGCCTGAAGCTCATCCAATGCCTCTGCGAGAAGGGCTTGTTGCAATTCAGGTAAATCGTTTGCTCGTTGTTGCAATACCCATGCTCGTTGATACACTGCCTTTAGCTGTGGGGACTGTGCCATATCTGCTAATTCTAGACTGCTCAAACGGCGGTTGTTGCTGACTGTATTTTATGTAATACGAGCTAGTGTACAGTGACTTTTTATTTGTCGTGGAGACAGATGAGCGCCGTTAAAGAGGCAAAGCTGAATCTGACTGACTTTTCCGCCGCAGGCCAGCTTAGGAATGCTGATGTCCGGATGCTAGACCGCTGAGCAAAAACTCTCTGCAATCCTGCAACAGAGAAGGTTTTGCTCAGCGACACGAATGTGTCTCGATGTGATTTAATCTGGCACCATAAGGGAGCACTTTAAACATCCCATTCTTTTCCTGTAGGATTGAGATCACCTACAAATTAAGCCAGCTCATCCAGTCTTCGCCATTGAGCGCTCTGTTTGTGCTGCGCTTAAGCCCATGCTTCTCAATATGAGCAGCAATTTCAGCTTTATGCTCAGAGAAATAGCTTTCAAGCTCTTTGGTTGAATGAGGAAATACTTCAGCCACAATCGCACGCGAGATGTAGATCTTCTTTTTACTCCCAGCAGTGTTGTTGTACTCCTGGATAGCCGAAACTATCTCATCAATCGAGATAGGCTCTTCATCTTCTGGTTCATCTTTATCAAGCTTCTCAGCCTTGTTAGAAGCTGGCGGAGAGACTGACGAAACTTTTTCATGACCAAGCAGCTTTTCTAGCCGTGCTGAAACTTCGTCATCGCTTAGCCCAGATGAAACAGCTTGAGTTTGGACTCCATAGAAAGACTGCTGAATTGCATCAAGCGCCTGCCTGCGTATCGTTGTCACTGCCTTGGCACTGACGCCAAACTGAGCGCCAACCTCTGAGGTTGACTTCCCAAGTACCTCACCTACAATTGCCCCTAGCGCGATCTTACTCTTTTCTGCTGGCGTCAGGTCTTTTAATGCCATATTGCTTGCTTCTTCTACTCAATACTGTCAGCTATCCACTATAGATCAGATAGAAGATATGAGAGCGTTATTGATTTAAAGTATCATTGTCTCATTTGTTAGCATAAGAGACTTCTAACGCCACTTTATTATTAAATGAAATTTTGCTGCGGTGGCTCACCATTATGAGTGTTGAGATAATAGGTCACGAGATATATTTAGATTTTTTTGATAGCCAGAAAGACTATAAAGCTTTTTTACTAAATTCATCATTTGCCAGCTAATTATTTTGAACACCAAGCTAAGAGAGCATCATCTGATCGCAAAATAGATCAAAACTCCGACTGGTGAACTCATATAACTGAATCGCTATATCAGGTAATTTCTAATGTGTCTCTGACTTGAATCTTCCTATTTCCGCTTCACTGATTCGACCTGCCTGCTGGAGTGTTTCGATGACTTCGGAAATTGTCAGCACCGAGTGTGCCTGATATCCGCTGGCTCGCAGCCTGTTTTTAACATCCTGTTCGTGATCTAAAAACACCACAATTTCAGCCAAATCTTCCCCGCTCATCCAGTCCTGGGGTACCGGAATCAGCAGTCCTTCTCCATTGTGGTTCAGTCCTGCTGCCAAGATTTGAGGCAGGCTCACCCCTTCCTGCCAGATGCTCCGTACCAGAATCAGCCGCTCTGGAGCGATCGCTCTGACGCTCTTCAGGACATCGAGTGTCGTTGTCCCAATCTCTAATCCCAGTTGATCGGCTGTACCCCAATTCTTGGATTCTTGAACGACATGAAAATAGAAAGGAGATTCAGCCGTCAGATATTCCTGAAGTTGGGCAGCGGATGCATTAGAAGTCCGGCACAGCACAAACACCGCCTTGCCGAGATAAACCAAAAAGGGAGCCACCAAATCCTGCTCAGAGTAAGCGCTAAGCGTGATGGCATCGACTTGCCACTCGGTAAAAACCATTTGAGCAAACAAACTGCTCGTATTCAAATCGCTATGCTTAGCATCCAGAATGACGGGAATATGGGAAGGAATGGAGCGAAGAACATCCTGAAGCAATTTCAAACCCGCGCCACCCAAAGCTTGATAGAAGCCCAGCGTCGGTTTATAGGCACAGACTAAATCTTTTGTTTGAGCAATAATCTACTGCAACCAAACCCGTAAACTCTCAATGCGTGCATCTTGGCTGGAGCAATCGCCATAGCCGGCAGGCATTATCTCTGGATTGGGATCAAGTCCAACGACAAGAAGACTGGAGTTGCGGCTAATCGTAGCTTCTAACTTATTGGAGAAGTGCATTGCTTCCAACTCTGAGCAACCTCTTCACACTACACCCAGATGCTCTCCGAAGGCACAATAGCAGCCTGCTTGTTTCAGCTAGAGCGATCGATTCCTTCACTTCCCTTCAGTATCTTGGAGCGGATTGCAGCTCAGGCTGTCCAACCCAGCAGTCTGGGGAGGAATTGCCAAGGCTTGCGTCACTAGAGAAATGTTATTGTCTTTATCCCTAATCCAGCCCTGAGCCTCGGCAATCTGGGAGATTGGGGCTGGAGTCTGCATTGCTTGATAGTCAGCTACTCGGCTATCCTGCTGCGAAATCGGCTGCTCCTGCCTTGGTAGGTAGAGGAGTTGACGGAAAACGTTTTCCGTCAAACTGAGAATGTATTGAAGTGATTACTATACACAAAATATGACCTAAACTAATTTGTGTTGGTTCAATCGCTCTCATGCCAATTATTGCCGTAATTAATCAGAAGGGTGGGGCTGGAAAGTCTACTATTGCTGTACATCTAGCAAGATGGTTGAGCAAAAAACGTAAAACCGTCGTAGTCGTCGATGCAGATGCTCAACAGTCCTCTTCTAAGTGGCTGGCTCGAATAGAGCATTCCATTCCCTGTCATATTCTTCAGGATTCAGATGCACTTCTAGAAGATCTGCCAAAGTTAATTGAATCCTATCCTTGGATTGTAGTAGATGGCCCCGCAGCACTCTCAGAAATGACCAGAGCTATTGTCCTGAGCGCTGATTTAGCTTTGATTCCATGTCAGCCTACGGGTGTCGATCTGGAAAGTGCCTCTGATACAGTACGCCTAATTCAGCAAGCTCAGCGAATTCGTAAGGGTGAACCTAAAGCCTTGATCTTCGTTAATCGTGCTGTTAAAGGCACAAAATTAAAAGATGAGGCGCTTGAAGTATTGCGGATGTTGCCAAGCGTCAAAGTTTTAGATACGGTAATTCACCAGCGCCAGGCGATCGCTGATTGTTTTGGTCAGAACTCTACTGTTTTCGATCTCCCTGGCACATCTACAGGCATTGCCCGCCGCGAACTGGTGGAGCTATTTGAACAAGCAGTAAGAGGGCTAGATGGCTAAACCGCGACAATCACTCGCTCAATCTATTGGAAGCTCTGTTATACAGAAGTTCATTTCTGACCCGAATAGCATCCAGTCTTCCCAAACCGCTTCCATTGATCAAATTTATTTACCGTCCAGACAGCCACGCCGCTACTTTGATGCTGGGAAAATTCAACAGTTAGCTCACTCCATTCGTGAGCATGGAATTTTAGAACCCTTACTTGTCCGCCCGTTAGGTGCTGAAAAGTTTGAGCTTGTAGCTGGCGAGAGGCGCTTGAGAGCAGCTCAGTTGGTTGGTTTAATTGAGGTGCCCATAACCATACGCGATTTGGATGATAAGCAATCGCTCCAAGTCGCGTTGATAGAGAACCTACAACGAGAAGATCTAAATCCTATTGAGGAAACTGAGGCGATTTTAGACTTGCTGATAATTGAGCTAGGCGTCGATCAGCAAGAAGTTATTTCTCTATTAAATAAAGCTGCAAATGCAAAGAAACGGAGCCAAGAGTTGACGGAAAACGTTTTCCGTCAACTAGAGATAGTGGAAGAAATCTTTTCTAGCGTGGGTCGGCTCTCACCTGAAAGCTTTCGGGTCAGCCGTCTGCCTCTGCTCAATCTGCCGAATGAAATCTTAGATGCACTCAGACAGGGAAAACTAGAGTATACAAAGGCAAAAGCCATCGCCCAAGTCAAAGACAAAGCTCAGCAAGATGAGTTATTAACAGCAGCTATCCAAGAGGATTTGTCGCTCTCTCAAATCAAAGAGCGTGTAGCTATGGTCAAAGCTGAGGGTGCCAAAGAACCAACGCCATCGCTCAAGACCCGATTTGAATCAGCCTATCAGCGCGCCAAGAAGTCAAAGGTATGGGATAGCCCTAAAAAGCAGAAGGCATTAGAAAAGCTGTTGGAAACCTTAGAAAAACTAGCGGATGAAGAGTGATAAGAAGCGCCATATACTTCTCAAGCCCTCAACAGCATTGCTGAAAGGGAGATAGAAAGAGAAGCTGGCTTAATTCCATCGCTCAGAATTAAATTCTTTTCATCTGTATCTTTCACCAGATCCAAAACAAAGGTGGGGGTGTCTAGCTGAGCTTTTGCCCCATCGGTGTAGTCCCGCAGTAACTTTTGAACCGACTTCATTCCTTTCCATGTGTTCAGCTTCTTGAGCATATCTTTCACTGCTTGACGATCGACTCCATCGGGTAAAGCTTCTAGGGTGCTAATGCGCTGCTGAATCTTATTGAGTCGCTCGGATGTGAGGGTGACGTTTTCGAGTGTTTCGGGTTGAGCCAGTTCAGATGATCGCTGCTGCTTTAGCTCAACGAGCTGAGTATAGAGCTTTTGAGCCAATGTCCGTAGGTGTCTAGCAGAGAAAACATCGATCGCTTCTGGGGTTTTGACCGCCGTGGACAGTGCTGTTCCATAGCCGTCACGCTCTCCAGTTTGATCGTTCCAGAACAATAATTCCTGTCGATCGGAAATAACTTCGCCATTTGGCCCTGAATATTTCAAGGTGAGCGCCACCAGTCCAGTTGGCTCGTTCTTCTCTCCAGTCTTTCGCCCCAGGGCGATCGGGTTGGCTAGGTAGTCATCTCCCATTGTTTGTAATCGCTGGCTGATGTCTTCGCTGAACAGGATTTCTTGCTGGGTATAGAGATCACGCGATGTTTCTGCGGCACGGTAAAGCGTTTCTTGAAAACTTTCTTGGGTCTGTCGCCTTGCTACCACCAAGTTACGAATGAAGGCGACATACCCTGGCAGGATCGTATCGTCGAACAAGGTATCGCCATAAATGGAAGGCCCTAATTCACTAACACTGGGCACCTCTTGAATCACACCATCTTGCCCTACCTGGTTTTCACCAATTAACTTCTTTTTGAGGTTAGCTAGGCGACTGGTGCAGATTCTGACCGACTGATAGCGTTTCAGATCCAATCAGCACTTT
Source organism: Candidatus Woesearchaeota archaeon (assembly GCA_016208715.1). Taxonomy (GTDB): domain Archaea; phylum Nanobdellota; class Nanobdellia; order Woesearchaeales; family UBA11576; genus JACQX01. The sequence goes on from JACQXV010000095.1 coordinate 8,115, forward strand.
AACTTCTTCGTCTAGGCTGGGGCGTTCCGTCACAGCTTTGCAGTTGGCAACTGGGGCAAATAGGCGAAACAGTTCTTGTCGTTTGATACCTGTTCGCTGTCTACCAGATCGTACAGCGTTGTGAGGTGTAACTTGGAGGGATCGATCACCAGACCCCGGATAGTATCGCTTCGTTGAGCCGATCGCCATGCCAATGCCCTGCTGGTCAATGGATGCGTCTTGAGCCATGTAACGGTAGTAGTCAATTACGGTGTCAGAAAAGATAGAGATGAGAAGAACCTTCTTACCCTGACTAACTAATTCTCGAACTTTGCGTGTGACCTGCTCCCGCTTGTGATCTTTGACAAATTCATCCACCAGCAGCGCTTGGATTTCTTGGATCTGCATTAGATCATTGTCACAGGCTGTCCACATCAAACCGTAGACGCGGCGGGCTTCTACAGGATCGGCTTGCAATCGCGCAATCGCCAGGTCAATGGTGCGACGAAGCTGCTGTCGCTTTTCCTGCTGATCAGTAACCGTTTCCTCTTCCTCATCCTCATTCTCTTCGTAATCTTCATCCCAGGCTTCTCGGTCATTGAAAGCGCCTAAATCAAGCTGTTCTGGCTGATCTGACTCAAAGCCATAGTGCAGCAAAATGAACTGCTTTAACCCATCTGCGTCAGGCGTAACGCTGCTCAAACGCGATTGCATCTGCTCAATTCTGGTTGTGAAATTGACGATCGTGCGACGCAGGGCATACATACTGGACTCTGCCCGTTGCAGGAAGAAGCGACGCTGGTTTTGCAGTAAGCCACGCTGCTCTACGCTACCCGTGAGATAGCGAACTGGATCGGCAAAGGGAATATAGAGCTGGGTTTCAAATTGGGTGAAGATCTGCTCTAGCGCAGCTTCAGTGCTGTCTTCAAACTGGACAGGGAGCCATTCTGCCTGACGCTTAGCATAGACATTGAGATTGGGCATGGCATCGCGCAGCATCTGGCGAGTGCGCTGGAGAAACAGTTCTCGGTAGGTGCGCCGGAACAGAATGGAATCATCGGTGAATGGCTCCACTCCAGTTTCACGGTTTTGGAACCACTGAGCCACTTCAGCAGGAAAGCCCGATTCGGTGAAGCCTTCTGGTCGAGTCAGGAAGGGCTGAAGGATATTGTAGATATCTTCGCGGCGGTTGTTCCAGGGTGTTGCCGTTAGGAGTAAGAAGTGGCGCTGCCGTCCAGAGGCGCGATCGCGCTCTTGAATTTGCAGACAGAGTTTATGAATTCGGTTTTTGTAGTTGCGGATGCCTTCATGTGCCTCGTCGATGATCACTAAATCAGGGCCACCATAACGATTGAAATCATCGATAAAGCCGTTTCCTTTGCGGCTCATCAAGTTTTTGTTGTAGAGTTCGTAGTCGCTGTCACTGAAACCCAGTTCAGTCATTTCACGTTTCCAGTTGTCGTGCAGCTTTCGGGCAGCGACGATCGCAATCTTGGCCTGTCCATTTGAGGAGCGGTAAAGTCGAGAGACAGCAGCAGCCAAACGGGTTTTGCCCAAACCTACAGCATCGGCACAGACGGAAACACCAAAGTCTTGCATGACGCGCAAGCAATGTTGAGCGCCAGATTTCTGATGTTCAAACAGAGTGCCTTGATTCACAAGATCATCTAGTAAGTCGCTCCGCTCAACTCGGAACTGCCGGGGGCGCTGCTGTGCCAGCCAGTAGAGAAAGTCGTTAGGGGTGCCGTACTGTCCAGACAAAATTAGCTCCACAGCTTGCTGAAATCCTTCGATCTCATCAAAGTTTGGTAAGGCTTCAACTTGGCTAACTTGAGGGGGCTTCTGAGGCTGAACCTTGTATTCTCCACCCGCATTGTCTTTGACTCGAAAGTCGGTGATGGGCTGAGGTGGGTGGTCGGGGGAGACAGTAAAGTCGGCTGTGATTTGCTCTGGGGTCTGCTCCGTAATGGTGACTTCTACTAGGGTGTTGTCTGGAACAGTAATGCTATCAACCTGATCGAGGTTTTCACCCGTGATTTTGACCTCGGTGGTTTCGCCCGGTTGTAGCTCGTCGGGGGTAATTTGCTCAATGCGAGGCTGGCGGCTTTCAGTACGGCGATCGTATTCTTGCAGAACCTGCTGGAGGAATTCTTGGGTCAAATCATAGGAGAAGTCTTGACGCTGCCACTCGCTATCAAATTCCTGGATGCTTTGGTCAATGGTTTCTTGATCAAGTTCCTCCCAGGAGTAGAGGAATGTGACACTTTCAGCATTGCGGGAGTGGGCCGCGCGAGTGAAGTTATCTGAGCCTTCGTGAAGAATATGGTTATCGAGGCGATCGCTAAAAATCCCGGTTTTCTTGTGGTAGAGCGATTTCTGCTGGCTCATCTTAACCAGCTTGATTTCTAAGAATCCTAACCGCACTAATTCTGCAAGGATCTGAGTTCCGTTAAAGGCACTCTCTTCTAGCCCTTGAAGAAACTCTTGCAGAGAGCGTTGGATAAATTGAGTGCGGTAGTCGAGATTGTGAAGTTTTTCGAGTTCAGCAATATCGGCGCGTTTGGTGAACCCTTGCCAGTCCATCAGCAGCCGAATTTGTCCTTCGGTCTGGACAATGGTTTGCAGTGGCTCTTCGTAAAGTTTGAGTGCGCCGCTATCAAAGTAGGCAGTGGAGCGGCGGTAAATGCTGCTGCGCTCCAGCATTTGAGCCGTTACTTTGTTGTATGGCTCTAGCTGAATAGGGAGATTGTAGCGGCGTTTGATGCCTTTGATCTCTCGGAAGCTGCCGCTGAGCAGGGCGGGTTCTTTAGCCGTGCGCTCCAGGGTAAGAAATTTCTCAATGATTTTGAGATTGCCTGTCCGGAGCAGAGCTGGAGAAGGTAGATCACCCAGTTTGCGGGGATTGTAAGTGTAGATTTTGGCGGTGCTGGGATCAATCCGAAGCACTTTGTGGGAAACGGCTTTGTCTTTGAAACCCAATAGAGAGACGATGTTTTTGAGGAAGCCGCCTTTATCTAAATCTCGATGCTGAAAGACCAGCCAATATTGACCCCCGACACCATTAATGGCATTGCCTTGAGGCAGGTAGTAGGGGCGCTGCTGACGAGTCAGGTTTTGAATGACGGCTTCGAGCATAATGAACTATGGGTTTACTGGATTCGCTGTTCAGGAGTCACACTGAAATGCACTGCTGATGAACGTTGCGGAAGAAATAAGCATTCTTCTGAGTTTGGAAGTGTTCTTCTGAGGTAAAAACACAGGAGACTAAAACAGCATAGTCGAGACAGAGTGCAGCTAAAAAATGACTAATGCGGTTGATTTTTGTACAGGCATCGACTGCATCTTTCAATACGACCATGACATCGATATCAGAATCAGGCTCAGCATCGCCTCGCGCTTGAGAACTAAATAGCACAACCTAAACCAATCGATCGCCATACTCTTGTTCTAGATAGATGCGCAATTTTGCCAGAATTTCACTGAGGTGAGGATGGATTATGGTGATTCGTTAGGCGATCGGGAATCCGGGGATGGCTTGGTCGATCGCTGCCATTAGTGTAATCGTTTCACCGAGGGCTACTACAATCCGCTGGTAGTGGGAAATATCTTCATTGCTGAGGGTGCGTCCTTTACGGTCTTTGAGCCATTTGGCACAGACGGGATAGCCGCCGACGTAGAAGTTCCAGACGGCTTCAGGTACGCCAGAGAAATGGTCGCCTTTTTTGTTGATGATGACGCTACGAGTTTTTGCGTCATATTTGGGATGCGCGGGATCGACGATGCTTTTGCCTTGCTGCTCGACAAACTGAGGCAGTTTGCTCGTCTGCTCTAGTTTGGCGGATTTCATCAGGTGTAGGGCAGCAAGTTCTTCACCATAGGTGGCAAGCTGGCGAAATAGGGCATCGTCGCGGGTGAGGGGAACGCGGGGAAAGTCGATTTTGAGGAATTCGGCGTAGCGGCTGCGGTAGGTAGGCGAGTGGAAAATGGCGTAAATGTAGTAGAAGATGGCTTCGGGGGTGGGGGTGTAGCCGAGGCGATCGGCGATGTCGTTGAGGAAGGGCTGGGACAGGTTGGGGCGGCGCTCTAGCTTTTCAATAGATTGCTGGCTAGAGTTAGGATAAAGAAACAGAGGAAATAGGTTTGTTCCTCTATCATGTGAGCAAGTCTTCATTTCTATAACGTTCTCTGTGCATAGAGCGTGGCAGAAGTCTAAGCTAGTGACTTGGCGTGCTGTAATTAAGCCTAAGTTATTACCAAAGCGCATATGTTTCATGACTTCATCTCTGGGAAGCTCAACTACATCCAAGTGATGATAATATTCTCGCAAGTCGAAGGGTCGGTAGAGACATTTAGTAAAAGCACTTTTCCATGATTCAATTGAAGCTAGAGAAAGCCTTCTTAGACTTAACTTCCAATCTCGTGTATCTTGAAGTTCATAAAGCTGGACAATTTCACTATCCTCTATTTTTAAGTTTCTAAATTTCTCTATACGAACAAAGAGCTTTAACTGATCAAAATCTATTACAAAATGATCTCGATGAGTTTTTATACCAGTTGAGTTAACAGGCATAATATCTGTAATCTTCCAGCCCCGATCGTACTCCGTCAGAAACTCAGCATTTTGTGGGATCAAAAGGTGAAATGGAGTTTGAGGTAGAATTTCTGACCACTTGGTATGACTGATATCAGATTTTATCAAGCGCTCGTATTTAGCTTCCCGATCACCACGTAGATGTGCATGAAAAATTTTAGCCATGATAAATCCCCCTTTCCTTTGGAAAGGTTGCGAGTTAAAGGTTTACTGCTGATAAATCTGAGTGAATGAAGTCTGTTATTGCGGCAATCTCACCATCATGCCGATCGCTACACCTTGCTGAATATCGAAGATATTTTCATCCTTCGAGCCATCCAGAGCCGTTTCTTTTTTCTTGCTATTACCATGTAAATCCATTATATAAATCTCATCAAAAGTTTGTTCAATACTACGCCGCATTCCTCGAAACGTCGGGTTATCGAGATATCCATGATTGGTTATGAATGCTAATATTCCCTGTTTCGTCTGTTCAATTCGCCATTGCCCAAACCGAATAAATTTTACATAATCATCTAGGAGTAACTTAGGATTATGTTCTTTAATTTTGTCCTTCGGGTAGTAGTTACCGCGTATGGAGTCACAAATCCAGTCTCCATTGTTGGCAGAATTGGCAGAATAAGGCGGGTTGCCAACAATGACTCTAATGGGTAGATCACGCTTGATCTCAGCAGCCTGATTTGCTTCCTCTGAAACGAAGCCTTCAAATAAAAACTCTGCTTTTTCAGTGGGTTCATCTAACGTATTTGCCAGATAAATCCTTAGGCGTTGCCCACTATCAAACTTGTAGCCTGATTCTTCCAAGAACAGCCCTAGCTTTAGATGTGCAATTGCATAAGGAGACATCAACAATTCAAAGCCAAAAATACGCGGTAGCAGATGATCGCTAACATACTCAGACCAGGAAATATCCCCTACTTTGGCAACGATCGCCGCTCGTTCTGTGTGAAAGCGATCGTGAATATGTTGGCAAATCCACAGCAAAAATGTGCCCGTGCCGCAAGCCGGATCAAGAATCATCACCTCTGGGTCAGCCAATCCCAGGGGCTTATTAAACTTCTCCTTCAGCAACACATCCACCGATCGAACCATATACGACACGACTGGTTCCGGCGTATAGTAAACGCCCCGGCGCTCCCGCATCTCTGGCTTGTAGGCAGTCAGAAAGTCCTCATAGAAGCGAATCACAATATCTTCGCGGTTTTGCTTTTGCCGAAAATCTTGCAAAATCACATCCATCTTTGCTGCTCGCAGAATGGCAAAAATCTCGGCGATCGCTCCAATCAGCTCATCCCCTAGCTCCGATGGCGATCGCTCCGACACATCCTGAAATAGCCGCCGCAAAAAGGGGTTGGTTTACGGCAACTGCTGCCAAGCCGTTTCTCGATCAAACAGCGTTTCTTTGCGATTGCCCTCTCTCTGGTCACGCACATAGCTAAACACCCGCGCCGTAAACAACGAATAGGCGATCGTCTGGGCGTAGATATCCGAAAAACTGTAGTCTTTTTCGTTTTCCGATGCCAACCTCAGCGTCGGCAATAGCTCCTGCTGAAAGCTCTTGAGCAGCTTGTGCAAATAGCCCTCTTCACCGTTGCTAGCAGGGTATCGCCGCTCCTCATCTTTGTAGGCTTTCGGGATAATTGCTTCAATCTGTCGAGCTGCTGCCGCCAGCAATCGCGCCAACTCTCTTGCCGTCTTAATCGGTTCATAAAACGCCCGTTCCACCAAGGGAACCGACCGCAGCGCTTTTGAGGCGATCGGCAATTCTCCCTGGCGCAACCGATTCAGCCGCGTCTCCAGTTCTGCCGAATCCCAAGCAAACGTCTGAATATTGCGCTGCCGCAACCCGCCCTCTGTAGGCAATATCAACGGCACTCGCCCCACCCCTTCCTCGGCGGGCAACAGCATATACATGACGGGCTGCTGCTCAGAGGTGCGGTTGAGATAATGCCCATAAATTCTCTGCTGCCACTCTTTCGACGTTAAGAGGCGCTGAAGCTCTTGCTCACTGGTCGCTTCATTCAACTCAGCATAAAATCCAACGGCGATCGGGGCAGTCTCTTCTGCGTCTGCCTTGCTCTCACCCGGATGCAAATACCAAAAGTCAGACCCTTGTGGATCACGCTGCTTAATGGGATAGCCCAACTTTTCGCGCAGAGCCTCAACCCGACTTTCTTTTCCCGCAGATACCTGAGTCCGAATCAATCTGCTCGTCATACATTTCTAATTGAATAAAGTTGTGAAATTCTGCAAATAAATCTGCGCGTAAATTTGCGCAGAAAATCGTCAACATTGCTGGAGAGAATGAGGCAATGTGATCCGTTAGAGTGCAAATAAATTGCTGATTTAGTTGTTAAAAATTAGTGAGCGGAATTGCAGCAAAATTCCTCAGCGCACGAAGTATTGAGCAAGCAAATCTTCCGCTCCCTCTATCTGCTCAAGCGTTGATTTGATTAGCTTAAGCGCGATCGGCGACGGACGGGACTTGCGATGCTCCCATCTGCTAACAGTCGGGCAAGTAACGCCTAAACGTGCAGCAAACTGTTCCTGCGTTAATCCCAATCTTTGTCGTAAAGTTATGATTAATTCAGCTATATCTTGATTCTCATTCACCGTTTTCAAGTTTTTTACATGTGATATATCAAATGTAAACTCTGAGATTCTTACGTCATCAGTACTATACGTATCTTTGATTCAACTTCGCAAGATCATAAAGTTTTCTAGGTTTACCCGGATGACGCGCTGCTGTACTGAATCATTGCAAGCAAAAAGCAAAAAACATGGCAATCAATACCAGGGAAATTACAAAGAAGTACTGAACAAAAAGCACAATCAACGTGCAGCAATGCTCAGAAACAGCTAGAACAGACTAGAAAAGATTTTTATCGCATCAGTAATACCACGCCGATCGCCCCCATTCCAGCGCCCAGCCACCCCAAAGCAGCGTAGCCAACAATCGCAGCCACGCCCAAAAACACTAGCCAGCCGATCGAGAGTCCCTGCCCAGAGAGCCGTCGATAGCCCCGCTGCAACTTCCGCACCCAAAGCGCTTGCTGGTGATTGCCCAACACTGGATTTTGCCGATCTTTCACCCAGACATCCTTATAATGAAGCCGCTCATGGCACGGTAAGCAAACTGGAAAGACATCAATACCAGGGCGCTCCCGTCCGGCGATCGCCCCACGCCAATCTCGATAGCGAACGTGATGGACTTCTTGAGATCGGGCTTTACGGCATAGACAGCAAACCTGTTTCGTTGCCAGATGGGAGCGCCGAGCCGTTTGGCTCCAGTTCTGGGCATAGCGATCTTGGTAGGTGCGTTGGGTGAAAAGGCGGAATAATCCCATTTGTGGGAAGCTCCTTTGGGGCAAGATTGCTAGGCTTAAGAGCTAGAGAAACAGTCAGGCTTCAGAATGATTTTGGGGGGTGTGACCAAAATTTGATGTAAAAATCCCAAAGCGCTTGCCGAGAGTACATTTCAGCGATTCCTAGAATTATTCGTCAAGCAATTCCATCTTTTGTTCATCCAACCTTTTGAGCTTCTTATAAGTGGAGGAACTGGAGTCCCGATCAAAACATCAAATTTTGGTCACGCCCATTTTGGGAAAACTGGCGATAAAGACACCCTACTGCGCACAGACGAAGAATCTGAGGGGATATCGGCTAACTCACGCGGATAGTAAAAGACCTGAGTGACCTGGAAGAAAGTCGGAACCCCATTCCGAGGGCTTTCAAAGTAAACCATTTCTCCAACTCTAGGAACCTGGTCAAACCACAGGGGTTTTCCATGCTTGTATTGCGAGATAGCAATATGAGCATCTGTGTAGGGCACAATCTCCGTTGCATTATGAGACTCTAGCTTTGAGAAGAATAAATCGACTAAAATCATAAGCTCTAAATTTTCCTGATTTCGTTTGAGTTGTTGAATGAGCCGTGAAGAAAAGCTGGCAAAAAAGCGATCGCCATCGGTGCTGAAAACCAACGCGGCTACCGACGTTGCTGGGAATGCCCCAACGCTGTCTCCGCTACAGCCCTATGTCAGGGGCAATATTGACGCTGTTACTACCCTCTCGCGTCGATGCTAAACACCTTGCGCGATGCGGCTAGCGTCGGTTTTGGTACTTTGTAAAAATGGCCGCAATCGTTGCACTTTCGCTTAATCTCCGTTTTCAAAGGGCGATCTTGCTTGGTGTGAGCAGAGCCGCAATGGGGACAAGTCAAAGGATCAGAGGCTAACCCCAGCGCTACCTGGTTTTCATAGGGAGCGGTGATTATGGCTCCATTGGGAAAGCTGATGCCCTCTAGCTTGTCTGCGTAATGGCTATAGGGGGGAATCTGAAGGAAGAAGGGTTCATCTGTGGCAGGACTCACGACTAGGGCCACTCGATAGGCATGGCGATCGACGACCTTTGTTCCAGGCTTAGGGCGAGGGGAGAGTCCTGCCGCTTCATTCAGTTGACGACAGAGGGCTTCGAGTTCTGTAAGTTTAGGCAATAAGCTAGCGCTCTTCTTTTGAAGCCATACCTTTGCGGCTTGGGCGGTGAAGACCTGCGTGGCATTCTGGAAGTCTTCTTCCATCAGCTTTTTAGCGTTGTCGGTTTTAGCGGCTCCAGAAACGCCGCTGACGTTACCCCCTTGACCAGCGGTAATGAAGCCCATTTGAGCGTGATCTGAAATCTGGTAGTAATCTTTGATCACCGTGCCCAAGTCTGCAAATTCCCTTGCCAGTCGGTTGATTTCATCGGCGCAAACGATGAGAAATCGGTATTTCTGACTCAGGTTTTTGTTGCGCTCGTTTAGCTCCCTGTGGGCTTTTTGAAGCTGGGCGATCGCCTCTTGGGTCACATCTGTGCCGGGTTGAACCAATCCAGGAACGCTAAACCAGTCTTTGGGGGAGCCTGGAACAGGATTGATTAGCCAGAGTTCAGCTTGGTTTTGCTTGGCTAATGCCACGGCGATTAGCTCCATGAGGGGAGATTTACCGCCTGTTGATCCGGCAACGACGCGGACGCGGGGGACAAACTTATCACGGATGACGTTTTCAAATTCACTGGCAGGGAAGCAGCCCAAGGCTCTAAAGGCATCTTCACTGCTGGCAGAACCGTTAGAAACCAAGTCGGTTGCCGCTGCTGCCGTGATGGGTTTGCCGTTCGAGGCGATCGCCCCTCCTCCACCCGTTACTAGTGGGGGAGAAGTGACGATATCGACGCTGACAATGAAGTTGCGCGTATCTAGGGCAAAGTCAAGCGGGGCATAGCTTAGACCCATCAGTCCAGGTTCTGCCGTGCGCTTGTCAAACTCCTCTTCCGTGAGCTTGGTGAACTCATTGGTGCGATCGCATTTGAAGCGGAGTCTAAATCCTGTGGGAATCAAGATCGCTTCAACGGCATCTAGAATCACCTCATAGGCGGCAAAGTGTTGAACGATGCGATTGCCTGTCGTGTCGATGGCGGTCGTGCCGGGGAATAGTCTAGGAGCTTGCAGTTGGGCATTGGCGTTCTGGAGGGCTTCTAATCGTTGGGCAGCCAGTTGGAGTTGGAGCTGTAAGGAGGTGGCGGATTCAGTGAAGGCCGATCGCGTTCCCGGCATGATTTCTTCATCCCAGGTTTTAATCTCAATGGCAAACTCTGACAACTGCTGCTCTCTTTGTCCTAACAGGGTTTGCAGCTCTTCTAGCTCTTTTTGGTAGCCCTCTTTGATGGATTGAAGCTGCTCCAAATGGGCGGTGTTAATCTCAGTTAGCTCCTCTTTGCGTTTGCTAATGTACATGTCTGCGTTGCGGCGGGCGATTCGGTTGGCTTTTGCTTTCACAGCTTGATGCAGACGTTCGTCAAAGTCAGCCTGGAGCTGTTCTAGCTGAGCTTTCAGGTTCAGGGCAGCATTTCTGCTGTTGTGGGCTGCAAGCTGCCATTGCTGAGCCTGTTGCTCGATCGCGATAACCTTGCTGCTAGATTCGCTCAGCTCAAACTCATGTTTGGAGACAGCATCTTGGAGTTGCTCACAGATTGCAATGAGAGCAATGGCATCTTCGTATTCCTTGTCGAGCTTGGCTTTGAGAGATTTCACCTCAATCTCTAGCCTGCTAATCTCGCGCTGTAGCACTCCTGTTCTGTCGTTGATGGCGCAGAGCGACAGAGTTGCAGCGGCGGCAGTGACCGCTCCGCCTAGACTAGCCAGGGCAATATTGCGGAACCCGCTGGGATTTGTGTAGGAGATGCCAATCAGGAGGGCGAGGGTGGCGATCGCACTACCACCCAGCCACTCAAGTTTTAATCGCATGGCGTTCTGCATGGTTTTAGCCTTCTGTCGGCAGGTAAGGGCGTGATTTATCCCGCATCTCTTTAATCCGGTTGTCGAGTTCATCCAGCCGCGATTGCCAGACTTCGCCTTGTTTAGCGCCTAGGGCTTGAGTCCCTTGAACGTCCTGCTGAAGGTTGCCAAGCTTAATCTGCTCTAGCTGGGTGCGGGTCTGCTGCTGGCTGAGCTTGATGCCTTCGGTGGTCATGGCCTCTAGCCCAATCTGGTAGCTGATTAGTTGCTTGCCAAGCTTGGTGAAGTCGGTTGCAGCTCCCACAATGTCGGTAGCGAGGGCAATGTTGTCTCGTAGGGTGGCAACGGTGTTGCGCTTTTCGTGGATGCTGAGTTTGATTTGCTCTCTAGCTTCGTCGGTTTGGCGCTGAAGTGATGAGGAGTCACTGAACCAGTCGGGGGGCAGCATGGACTGGAAATCAGGGGCGCTCAATGCAATCTCTACAGGCAGGTTCAGGATGGAGCTGCCGCCTCTATTAAAGGTTGGGGCTGAGGTGATGGGAGTCGGGGCGATCGGCAAAGCGGTAGGTGCAGTTGGGACTTGGGGCATTGGGGCAGGTTTCTTGCGGGGAGGCATAGAGTCTTCCTTATTTGTGGTGAGTGGGCGATGCTTAAGCGCTCTTGGAGCCGTTTGTAGAGGCAGGTAGGGCTGTGGTTTTCATCCCCTTCAGGTGACTTCGGGCATCTTGGGAAAATGCGCCAAAGGCTTCTGAAAGGGCAGAACCTGCGGCGATGAGTCCGATGCGGCGCAATAGTACCTTACGCTGGGCGATATCTGCGGGGGCTTGGGATGTGAGCAGGCGGCGGATGTGGGCATGGATTGCGGCAGTGAGGCGCGATTCCAGTAGCTCGACGGCTAGGGGTTCGGCCTGTTGGGCAATCAGATCGTCGATCGTGGGTAAGGACTGGGCGATCGGCTGCGTTGATGTCTCGATCGGCTTAGGAGACTCGATATCTTGAACGTCTGGTTCTGTGGGCTTGGTAGTAGCGGCTTTACGGGTTGCCATTGCGTATCCTGGATGGTGTTTGGATGGTTGGGTAATTAGACGGCCTGTTGCTGAAGCAGATTGAGGGCGAACAGATAACGGGCATTGGGAGGCAGAGACTGAATATAGTCAAGGTCTGGGGCGAGGTCTGAAGTATCGATCTCTAGAAACACGCCACTGGGTTCTAGGGCGGAGTCTAGGGCGTAGAGAGCAAGGCGGATTTGGGCATCTGTGAGTTTTGGCTTAAGCGAAGCGATCTGGGTCGGATCTGACATGAGGGGAGCGTTGATTTGGATCTGCCTTGCGGTAGCCGGAGGGTGAGAATGGGGGAGTTTTAGGGGTGGCGGCATTGACCTTGTTTTGCAGGGTTTGGAGTTTGAGCCATTCGTGACCCGTTTTCAGGTGGCTTTGCTGATATTGCAGGGCGATGAGGTGAGTTTCTTCTGCGGCAATCCACAGGTTTAGAAGATCTAGGCTAAAGTTTCGGTACGCTTGCTGCGTCAACCGTACCGAAACTCCTAAGGCGTGATTAGCCGTGGGCAGTTGGGCGGCTTCTAGACTGTTCATGAGGTGCTTGTTTATGAGGTGCGGTGTAGCGGCTGTACCAAAATCAAAGGGTGAGGGCGGCGGTGGCGATCGCCCCTAAAATCAAGCCGATGGCAATGGCTCGTTTCC
>JACQXV010000070.1 GCA_016208715.1 Candidatus Woesearchaeota archaeon
AGGATTCTCGTGTTATAGTCACCCGGACGGTTGAACCCTCTAACTCCGGCATGATGATAGTTTCTGTCGTAAGTGATGTAAAACCCTCTCAGGCTTCTCAGAATATCGGCCAGGGTGCGATAGTCGTAGCTCTTGATCTCCGCAGCGGTAACGATGCTGACAGAGGCGGGCGCTTCGGTGGTCTTCTGGACGAACTTGCTGGCGCTATATACCTCGACGTTCAACAGTTCCTCGATGGATAATTCAGTGAGTTCGGCTGGCGCGGCAAGGGCCTCAGGCGCAGATAAACTTACGATAATGAAGATGCTGATGATCACTGCTAAAGCGGTATAAGCGGCGCTGGTTTTTGCAGGTAATGTCATGACCATTTTTAGTATTCTCCCCAGTTCATTTATCCGCATTATTTTTATCGGGTGCCCCTGAATAAAGTATATCACTAATTTGACAAAGTCTGTGTTACTATTGAATTGGAAAATTTATTAATGAACAGCAGGTTGCTATGAACATTACGGAAAGCGCAAAGAAAAAAGCTATAGTTGCAATGAGCGGCGGGGTTGACTCGTCTGTTGCCGCGTATCTGCTTAAGAAAGGCGGATATGAGGTGATCGGCCTCAGCTTTGAATTGTGGGACAAGAGGGACGCAAAAAAGTTCAGCACATGCTGCTCTGTTGAGACGGTTGAGATAGCAAAGTCCGTAGCATACAAGCTCGGCATAGAGCATCACACGATTGATGTCCGGGATGCCTTTTACAGGTATGTGATTGAGGACTTTTGCGATTCCTATATTGCAGGCGCGACCCCGAATCCATGCATCTTATGCAATCAGCATATTAAGTTTGAGTTTCTTCTTCAGAAAGCCAAAGAGTCCGGGGCGGACGTGATCGCCACAGGCCATTATGCGCGGACATGTGGAGCAGGGACTTCAGACAAAAGCAGGGTTCTTTTGAAGAAAGGGGCTGATTCAAGAAAGGACCAGTCTTATGTCCTGTATGTAATGACTCAGGAGCAGCTCTCGAAAACAGTCTTCCCTTTGGGTAATATGAGAAAGGAGGAGACAAGGGTATTGGCAAAGGAGGTCGGCCTTGAGAGCGCGCTGAGGCCTGAGAGCCAGGAGATATGCTTTGTCGGCGATGGAAATTACACTGACTTTATGAAGGACTTCGCGCCTGAGGCTCTTAAGCCCGGAGATATTCTTGACATGGAAGGTAAGATTGTCGGGACGCATAAAGGCATCGCATTCTACACAATAGGGCAGAGGAAGAGGCTTGGGGTTTCTTCTCTGAAATCCCTTTATGTTGCTTATATTGACAGGGTGAATAACACCATAACCGTTGGCTCACGTGATGATGCCGTGAGAAAGCGCCTGAGGGTAAAGGATTTAAACTGGATAGCGGTTGAAACACTTACGGAGACTGTAAGTGCCGGGGTGAAGATACGCTCTACAATGAAAGAAGAGCCCGCAACCATTATTCCGCAAGGGGACGGGACTGTTATGGTAGAGTTTGATGAGCCACAGTGGGCGCCTGCATCAGGCCAGAGCTCTTTATTTTATGACGGCGACACGGTTATAGGCGGCGGAGTGATTGAATAGCAAAGAGACTCAATTAGTCTCTGATGAGGGCGGAGTTTCAGTTAAAATACTGCACGCCGCCTCAGGTTTATCTTTATCTAAAACTACGGTAGTTCTCAACTTAAACGCATAGTTGAAGGTCTCAATTTCCAACGCCTCATCTTTGGTCCTGCCGAGAAAAAGGATATTGCCTCTTGTATTCTTAAATAATGAACCGTCGCAATTTTTTTCGATATTTATCGAATAGGTTTCATACAGTTTTAATTTTGCCTCCAAATCATTGATGAAATAAATATACATCGGTTCATTGCGATTTCCGTCATAACCTTTCCAATAGCCTTTCCAGCAGGTTCCCTCAATCTCTGCCTTAACGCATTCTCCTGAAGAAGTCTTCTTCTTAAATACAAATGTGATTGTTTGAGGAGCAGCTTCATCAATGGTTACATATTTGTTTGCGGGGGATGATCATCCAGAGATACCAGTATCTTATGCATGCCTCTGGTTATACCGTCGTCTTTATAAGGTGTGTCCCCCACATATACGCCATCAATATAAACTTCCGCTCCAGAGGGGTCTGAATGGACTGCAATAACACCCGCTGCTCCGTAAGAATAAAGCGGCAAAATATATGATGCAGTCAATGCGGCAATTATTATTAATCGTATCTTCTTGCAGGTCATCTGGCTTATTCGATTATCTCAACCCTGTTCTTGCCTTTTATCTTTGCCTTGTACAGGGCATCATCCGCTCTTTTAATAAACGAATCCTCGGTATCGTCTTTTCTGAACTCTGTAACCCCGAGACTCAATGTCACATGCCCGGCATCTTCAAATTTGTGGTCTGCTATAATCTCCCTTATTCTTTCCGCAAGGGAGGATGCTTTTTCAAGCTCGGCTCCAACAGCGATAATCATAAATTCCTCGCCGCCCCATCTGATAAGGTACTCTATCTTTCGCATGTTTTCTCTGACAATATCTGCTATGGCCCTTAAAGTTTTGTCTCCGGCAAGATGGCCGTATGTATCGTTAAGTTTTTTAAAGTCGTCTATATCAAACATTATCATGGAGAGGGGCTGATTGTATCTTCTGGCACGTTCTTTCTCCCTCCATATTATCTCTTCAAATTTCAGTCTGTTGTCTGCCTG